>JBEBIU010000120.1:0-8420 GCA_040080225.1 Terricaulis sp. | reverse complement strand
CGATGTCCGTCGATACTCGTCGTATGTTGCCCAAGAGGCCGTCTATGCGCGCCAGCATCTGATTGAGGCCGCGTGCGATCGCATCGATGTCGTCGCCTCCCGCGCGCTCAGGCGCGCGCACGGAAAGGTCGCCCGCGCCCGCCAACGCAAGCGTCTGAGAGAGCCCGTCCATACGCCGCAGCGTCCCACGTGCTGCGATAAACCCCGCCGCAAGGGCGAGCGCCAGCGCTAGCCCGCCGACCCACAGGATCGTGTTGACCAACGCCGCCCCACTCCGCTCGACATCCTGCAAACTATCAGCCACCGCCAATACGCCGCCCGAAGGCGTCTGTTGCGCAAGCAGCAACAGCTCATGAGCTTCCCAAGGTGATGTCGGGTTGGCGAGCTTCATCCGGTTCCAGCCGAGCACCGGCATCGCAATGTCGAGACTGCAATCCTCGACTCGATCGTCCTCATCCCAGATGCAATATTCCAACGCGCCCGGCTGATCGTCTCGCAATCGTATCTCGGCTAGGGCGCGCGCGCTCCCCTCGGCGCGCCATTCGTGCTGGATCGCCTCCATCTCAAGCACAACGCGCTGGCGGATTTCATTCTCTTCAGTGGAACTCGTGGCGAGCCAAACCAGCGCCCCAGCGATCAGAAAAGCCACAAACAGCAGCGCCGCATAAAGCGCGGCAAGCCTTGCGCTGGCCGATCGGAACAGGCGCTCAAGGCGCCCGGATAACATAGCCCGCCCCTCGTACGGTGTGGATCAGCAGCTCCTCTTCGCCGCGCTCAACCTTCGAGCGAATGCGGCTGACGTGGCTTTCCACGATGTTGGTGCCTGGGTCGAAGTGAAAGTCCCAAACGCGCTCCAGCAGCATCGTGCGCGTCACCACGCGGCCGGCGTTCAGCATCAGCTCCTCCAGCAAACGGAACTCGCGCGGTTGCAACTCCACGGTTCGCGCGCCCCGCTTGACTGCCCGACGAAGCCGATCGAGGGAAAGGTCCGCCACCTCGAGCGTCGCGACTTCCTCCTTGAGGGGTCGTCTGCGCGCAAGAGCATTGACGCGGGCGTTGAGCTCTTCGAACGAAAACGGCTTAACCAGATAATCGTCCGCACCCCCTTCCAGCCCCGCCACGCGATCTTCGATCGCACTCATCGCCGTCAACATGAGAATGGGCGCTGAGACGCCCGCCGCGCGGGCAGCCTTCGCGACCGCCAAACCGTCGAGGCGCGGCAGCATCCGGTCAAGAATGATCAGATTGAACTCTTCTTGCGTGGCGCGAAACAGTCCGTCCATGCCATCGCGCGCGCGCTCCACCATCTGCCCCGATTCACGGAGCCCCTTCATCAGGAAGTTGGCGGTCTCATCGTCATCCTCGACGAGTAGAATGTGCATAGCGCCTACGCCCCGGCCATCGATTCGACGCCTCGGGTTGTAAGCATAGACCCTCGTTCGCAACCGCGCAGCCCATGACCAGGCCCGCAATGGCGCAACAATGGCTAAACTTCCGAAAATGCTCCGCTTCAGGCTTGCCGGGCGAGCGCCGGGGCTTCGAGATCGACCAATAGCCTCCGCAAACGCGCGTTTTCCAGCTCAAGTTCCTTAAGCCGGCGCATTTGGACCGGCGTCAACCCGCCATACTGGGCCTTCCAGCGGAAATATGTCGATTCGGAAATATCCTCATGCGCGATAGCCTCGATCAGCGAAGCACCTTTGGCCATCGCCGCGCGAACGCGCTCGAGCTTGTACACGACCTCCTCGGGATTGTGCTGTTTCCACTGCATGCGACGGCCCTGCAAAATCAAACTGGACGATTTCGATGGGCATCACATTGCCTTGGCTCAGTTTTCCGGAACATTGCGGGAAAATCACCAATTCCCAATGTTTCCCGCCGCCGGCCGAGAAACTCAAGAATTGGCGCTCTTACCAGGTAGCAGGTTGCAGCATGGCGCGCTGCTCAAGGTACGCCAGCACACGCCTCACATAATCTTCTGCGGCTTGTTCGATCCCGGCGGCGGCTGGGTTTCCCTCCAATTCTGGGGCCTTAACCAAACCGCGCCGGAGAGCGTCGGCAAAGGCGGCGACCAGCGCCGCTTGATTGTGGGCGCCATCCAGGTGCGTCGCAAGCGCCGCCACCGCTGGCTGAACTAGCGTTGGCGTGTGGGTTAAGCTCGTCATCCACGGTCGCCCTACCCGCGCCTCGAGCCGCGCCACCGGCCACAGCAACGGAAACGTCGCGCTGGCGCGCCCAACGCGAATTGGGATCGCAGACAATTCCACCTGCCCCTTTTGCACCAAGAGCGCGAGCGTTTCTCGAATCCGCCGCTGGTCTGCCTCTGCGCAACCATCAACGAGCTCGGCCAACGTAACAGTATCAGGGAACGCCTCAGACAATTGGCGCAACAAGCGGTCGAGATTTGGGGTTTCAGTGCGCAGAGTGCGCCTAAGGGAATCTCTGTAGGCGCCGGGCCCTGCTTTCGGATCGGGACGGAAGTTCGCGGCGAGGTGCAGCCTGTCTAATTGAGAATAATCCCGTTCATGGAGTGTGCCTACGCCACGCGTCAACACCGAACTACGGAACGTACGCCCAGTGAAATAATCGACATATTGCTCGATATTGTCGCGTTCGTCGCCGGCATGCTCCGCGATCTTCGCACGCGCAGCCGACCCAATTGTCGCGGGAACCGACGCTTCGAAGTCGGCCTCGCAAACATAAGCGAGATCGTGCCTCCGCGCGCGCTCGATGAAATCCGAGAAATAGCAAGGCGCATTGTCCGGGGTCAGAAACTCACCCAAAATGTATGCGCCGGGCCTACGCGCAATCCGCTTCGCCTCACTCCGCAGAAGCAATCCATATGGATCGCCCGGCGGCGAAAACTGGGTAATGTCCGCCAATATGGCGCGCACTCGTTTTACACGCTCCTGCGGCGCGCCATCGACGCCAGCGTGGCGCATGCAAATGTCGCGGATGACGCTGCGCAGCCGCCATCCGGGCAGCACATTATAGCTGATGAGGGCCACGCCGTTAGCCGTCAGCGACTCGCCGCAGATTCTGAGAATCGCCTCCTGCGCCGCAGGCGGCGCCCAACTGAAAACACCGTGGCAGATGACATAGTCGAAAGCGTCGGGGCCGAACGCGAGCTGTGCAATGTCGCCTTGGCGCACCTCGATATTTCCAAGTCCGAGTACGGCAATTTGTTCGCCCGCTTCGTCAATGTGACGCCGCGCGAGATCGACGCCGAGAAAGCGGGACTCTGGAAAACGCGCCGCAAGCGGGATGATGTTCCCCGCCGCCGCGCACCCCAGCTCTAGTACGCGCGCGCGCTGCGGCGGCGCTGGGTC
The DNA here is from genome assembly GCA_040080225.1 of Terricaulis sp. Lineage (GTDB taxonomy): Bacteria > Pseudomonadota > Alphaproteobacteria > Caulobacterales > Aquidulcibacteraceae > Vitreimonas. The sequence continues at coordinate 5,091 of JBEBIU010000120.1, read as the reverse complement.
GAGCCCGTGCAGAATAGCCGCGGCTGCAAGCCGCTGCGGCTGGGTGTGCGGGTATGGCATCGAGGGATAGGGAAGCAGGTCGTAATCGTCCGCTATTGAATTGGCTCGCGCGGAACTTGCTTGATCGTCGTGCATGGGCCGGCCTTGGCAGCGATCGGGCTATAGAACCCGACTCGGCAACACGCATACTACATCGAACCGCGCGCCAGTCCTGGCTCGGTTCGCCGGCTCATTGGTGCGCCCCTGGCGCGTGGGGTCGGTCTTGTTGGCGCAAATACTCGACAATGTCGCTCGCCTCAGCCTGGCTTAGACCCAGATTGGGCATCGGCAAGTTCCGGTAGCGCGGCAACATCGCTATGGCGATCGGGTCGCGTTCTGCTATCATGAGGTTGGGTTCGCGGATCCAGCGCGAGAGCCACGCTGCAGAACGGCTGGACACGACGCCAGCTAGATCGGGACCCAGGCGGTCGCCCTCGCCTATGGTATGGCACGACTGGCAGCGCGTTCTATACAAATAGGCCCCCCGCGAATTGTCGGCGATTTCGCCCGCCGCTGAATAGCCGCGTGCGGTGGATGAGGCTGTCCTGGGCGCATTGTTTTGCAAATATCCGGTGAGCACCTGAACCAAATTACGCGGATTTTCGTAGGCCGACCGGCGAATCCACTGCGCCGTGCGTTCGTTGCCGAGCACGATGCTGGTGTTGTGCGAGCGAAGATCGTTGGGATCGTCAATGCGCAAGCCCAGGAGGCGCTGCAATTGGGTGACGTCCTCGCGCGATCCGGTGAGGAAACGCCAATTCGGGCCGACGTCGTAGGTGCGCATGAACCGGCGTAGCGCCTCTGGCGTATCGCCATTGATCGAGACCGAATACATGAAAACGTCGCGCCCCAGGCGGTCGCCCAGCAATTGCTGGACCTGTCGCAATTGCGCGGTGTCGAGCGGACAGATGTCGGTGCAGGTCGTGTAAACGAAATTGATCGCGACCACCTTGCCGCGAATGACGTCGTCGTAGAAGCGGACGTTACGCCCGTCCTGATCCTGCAGGATCGTGTTGGGAAAATAGTCGCGGTGGTATTGGTAGCGCCCCTGCGTCGGCGGCGGCTGCGCGCCCACTGGGGCGGCTATGCTTAAACAAAACGCGGCGATTGCCAGGGCGATGCCGCGTTTCATTACAGTTCCTCGATCCATGAACCCCACCAACATGCTCGACTTCCGCGTTCGACTTGCACTTGGTGTGCCATCCGCGAAGCAGCGGACCCGCCTTTCGGCGGGCCCGCGCACTTTTGCTTCTTAGAGCCCGAAGCTCGGCTCGTAGAACACGCCTTCCCAATCGGGTATCGGCGTCGGGATCGCGATAGCCGAACCCGGCCGACGACTATCCCAGCGCAGCAGCATCGAGTGATCTTCGTGCTGGGTGTTGTGGCAGTGTTCCATGAAGGTGCCGAGGAACTCGCGGAAGCGCAGCAGAATTTCCGTGCTCCCAAAACTCCCCGGCCCGGTGCCGATGCGGTACACGTCCTTGCGGGCGCCCGCTTCCCAAACCGGCGGGGCTGCGCCATCGCGGCTCAGGATTTGGCCCTCCTCGAAGTGGATGTGGACCGGGTGGTCCCAGCCGGAGCCAGACGAGATCGTCCACACTTCCCACTGCCCCTGGTTGACCGCCGCGGAAACCCGGTGGGGATCCATGCCGAAGCCGAGCCCGTTATCGGTGCGGATAGTCCACGGCGAGTCGTCTGTTGCGTTGGCGCGGCCAAACTCGAAGGTGCGGTGGCGCAGTGCGGCGATCTCGGCAGCGGTCGGCTGAGCCGGGCGCGGGATCATGGTGAGGCCGGCGCCAACGCCGAGTTGATAGTCGGCCGGGTTCATCGAACGATCGACGCCGGAATACGCGGCGACGCGGAATTCCATAACACGACCGACTCCAGGATCTGCCGGGAAGCCGGCGAGCGCCGTCGCAAGCGCGACTTCCTGGCTTGGACCCTTGCCATCGACGTGGGCGAGCAAGTTCACCAGGTAGAGCCGCGTGCCAGCGGCGAATTGGCTGAAATCGACGACAATGTCATAGCGTTCGGCAATGCCTTGCACCGGCAGATCCTGCGATTGTGCGTTCGGGAAGGCGACCGAATGCTCCATGATGTTGCCGTCGTTGCCGACCATGTAGAACGGCACGCGGGCGCCGGCGGCGGTGACGAGGGCGAGCTTGAAGTAACGAGACACCGCCCCGTTCAAGATGCGGAAGCGATAGCGCCGCGCCCGCACGTCGAGGTACGGATTCCAGGTCCAGTTCACCAGCACGCGATCGCCAAGGAAGCCATCGGTGTTGAGCACATTGAAATTCAATTGGCCGTTGGCGTCCCACGCCTTGTCGGCGATGAGCAAGTTCACGTCATAATCGCGGTTGCCCCACGGCAGCGCGCTGCCGCTCGGCAAGCAGAGATTCACGTTGGTTGCAGGCGCTGAGTAATTGCAGTTGACGCCCTCGAGCCCGCGATCCACCGCGCTGTAATAGTTCATCATCGCGGCGTTGCCCTTGTAGACGTTCTGGGCGGTGAAATCGAGCATGTGGTCGTGGAACCAGTGCGTCGACATGACCTCACGATAGTCGCCACGGATCCGGAGCGTACCCGGCGATGTCGCTGTCGGCATCGTCGTCGGCGCCGCCGCGCGCGGGTCAGTCGCGCCGGTGTTGACTGAGTCATTGCCGGCGAGAACCATGGGCCAATGGTAATCGTAGAACTGCCCCGGGAAGAAGAAGGCGGCGGCGAAACCGTCGCTCTCGGCCGGATTGTGGCCATTGTGCTCGTGGGTGGTGATGGTGTGGGCGCCAAAGCCGCCATTGGCGGTGGCGTCGATCGGAAGCGCATTGTAGTGGCGGAACAGGATCGGTTCGCCATAGCGCGCCATCAACAGCTTCGGCGGCATGGTGCCGTCGAACGTCCACACTGAATTAGCCTGCTGAATTGGGAAGTTCGGGTGGAACTGAACTTGCCGGTTCAAATTGCGGCCGCCGCTGCGGCGAACGCCGCCAACAAGGGCGCCATTATAAAGGCCGGACGAACCGAACTCACCGAGGATGAATTGGTGGCGTTGCATGGTGTCGCGCAGCCCGCCATTGGCGCGCGCCCCCGCTTGGGCGGTCTGGAAATACACCATCGGCAGACGGTTGGCGGACGCCGCCGTGGAGGAGAACTCGGTCCAACGTTGGTGCTCGAAATTCACCCCAGGCGGACGGCCTTCGATAGCGCTGGTCGCAAGCGGGCGTACGCAAGCGCTGACCCGCGCATGCCACGGATTCTGTTCGCCAGTGTTCGCCTGCACCGTCGGCAGCGGGTAGAGCTGCTGACGCAGGAAGGTGTCGAGAGCAGCCCCCGCAGGGCTAGCTGTGCAGGAATTCGCCGCCGGTTGCGGCAACCTGGTGCAGGTGGCGCAACTAGAACCAGGTACCGGACGCGTGCCGAACTCCTCGAACAGCATCATTGGCTGCGTGAACGGCGCCGCCCCGAATAGCGGGCTCGCTGGGAGCCCTGTCGGAATACCCTGCGCGGAGGCGGTTCCGACACCCGCGATCGCCAATGCGGCTGTGGCCACTGCGAAGCGCAGATGCCGCCCCGCGGATCGCTTTTTCCCCTTGCCCATACTCTTCCCCTTTTTCGGTTCAATTCGCGGTAGGTCGCATCAATTCCCAAAGATGAAGTCAGCCGATGTGATGACGTTGGCGCCGGTGCCATCGACACCGATCAACGTGATAGTGTTGACCCCATCGATGGTGATCAGCGTGTTGGCGCCGAGGTCGGTAATGACCACGTGAGCGGCGAAGTTGGCTGCATTGATGCCGAGCGACGAGGACAAGGCGATGAGATCCTGGCCGCCGCCAGCATCGGCGTCGAAGCCGTTGATGGTGTCGGTTCCAGACCCGGCGCTGAACACGAAGGTGTCGTTGCCGGCGCCGCCATTCATGGTGTCGGTTCCAGCGCCGCCAACCAGGACGTCGTTGCCGTTGTTTCCGTTCAGCGTGTCGTTGCCGTTGAAGCCAAGCACAATGTCGGCATTTCCGCCGCCATTGAGCGAACCGCCGCCATTGTTGTTGTTGTTGGTCCCGGCGACCACCGCGTACGATTGGGCGCCGAATTGCATGGCTTCGATGGAGTTCAGCGAGTCGACGCCGTCGGCCGATCCAGCGCTTTGGCGGCTTGGCTCTTCTGCAACGCCCGCAGATCGGCGGGAAATTTGACCTGATCGAGCAAAGGGGTCTGGGCCATGGGTTCTCGGGGCTTCCGTCGCGAGCGCGAGCCAAGCTAGCCCCGATTAATACCGCTGGCGACAGGGGGCAGGCAGCGGGGAGCCTGCTTTTTCGAACCCGCCCATGCGGCCGAGCGGCGCAGGCTTCACGCCTTCGGCGCCTTCTTTGGCCGTTTTGGGAGCGCCGCCACCGGCTCTTCCAGCGGCGTCGCCTCCAACGGTTCCGGCCATTGCTTGATGCGTTTCATCAGGCCGGGGATTTTGAGGCGGCCTTCGGGGCGGGTCTGGCCGCGCACCGAAGCGCCGGCGATGTGTACGGTTTCGGGATCGCCGGATACTAACGGATGCCACCAATAGAGGTCGCGGCCGTCCGCCACGAGACGATAGGCGCAGGTGGGCGGCAGCCAATCGAGCTTGGGCACGTTCTTGGGCGTCAGCTTCACGCAGTCAGGCACCAACTTCTTGCGGTTGGCGTAGTCGCCGCAGCCGCAGGCGCTAGTGTTGAACAAATTGCAGGCGACGTCAGTGCGGTACAACTCGCCGTTGTCGGCGTCCTCCAAGCTGATGACGCAGCACTTGCCGCAGCCGTCGCACAGACTTTCCCATTCCGAGACGCTCATTTGCGCAAGCGTCTTCTGTCTCCAGAACGGTTCACTGTCAGGATCCCCCGGCGCGATGTTGCGGCGTCGCGCTTCGACAGGCTCAGCGTGACGCAAACCTGCGTCATCGTTGCGCCCACCTGCGTCATCGTGGCGACCATTTGCGTCAGCCTGAGCTTGTCGAAGGCCGCAAGAAGGCGGCGGCGATCCACTGCCCTTCTTCATCGCTCCAACGCTCCCACGATTTCAATG
>JBEBIU010000016.1:0-36528 GCA_040080225.1 Terricaulis sp. | reverse complement strand
CAGGCGCTCGAGACCTCCGACCTCAACGGCGTTGAACAATCCTGCGAGTTGAAGACACGCGCCAAGTTGAAGCGGAGCGAACTGGCCGCGCACCTTGCCCAATTGCTTGGGCCCTCCGGTTGGTTGCCGGATGTGTTGGAGCTTCCACACAGCGAGGTCACGGTTGAACTGACTGAAGCCGGCGTCGCGGCCATCGCCGCGCAATAGCCGTGTTCGGCGGCGCGCGTTCATTCGCAAGCGCGCGTCGCCGACGTTCTTTCGGGTCTTGGCGGCGTCAAACTCGTTCTTGGCCTTCGCCTCGAATGGCGTCACCTCCAAACTTTTTCAGGCGCATAAGACACTGGCCCTGCGCGTGGAACTCACCACCAAGCCAGACTTGGCGTTGCGGCTTCTCGTCTTCACCTTGGCGTGCGACGCCATTGAGCCGCCTTGGCGCAAATCCTCATGTCTCAATGTTCGCGTTGAGGACATTGATGTGTCGCGCTCCATCGTGCGCTGTGAGAGCCGCGCCGCCGATGCATACAACGCCGAACTCGAAAGCTGGAAATCGATACTTCCTGGCGATCCAGAAGCGCTGTGGGCGTTCATGCGCGGCGATCAAGAAACTCTACTCAAGCTGCTGGCCGTCCTGATTGCACCCGGTATCGATCTTCGGACGGCGCCAAACGGCGATCAATCTTCCTTCCGCATTGGCGACGTTATGGCTGCGGCCATCGGGCTCGACATGAGCGCCTGGTGGTCCGCCACGCCGGAGAGCTTGTTCGAGCACGTACGCAAGGATGGGATTCTCGATGCGATGATCGAGGTGAAGCCCACGCTCGAACGGGCCAAACTCGAAAAGATGCCGAAGGCCGAACTCGTCTCCCGCGCCAAGCGCATCTTCAAAGGCAGCTCATGGCTGCCCGAGCCGTTGCGCACGCATCCGTCACCATTGGCGCCCGTCACAGCGATCGCCGCCGAGTAAGCAACAGCCATCCCGGTCGAAGGTCCGATCCCTTCGGCCGGGCGCATCGATGCAGCCTCGACCATGTCGCGAAACGTCTCTCCCAAACACCGCCACATCGGACATCGCCTCAGCCCTCTCCGCTCCTGGTCCTGTTTCCTCGCACACGGGCGGTCGCCCGCAAGGGGCAAAGCCTACCGGGCGCGTTACCCGCGCCCCCTTGCGCGCGCCCTCATTCCCGCATGCGCGTGCACGTCCCACCGCGGGAGAGGCCCACGGGCAATCGCCGGAAGGCTCCGGCGCAATGGGAGAAGACAAATGTTTCGCTTCACACTTCAAGGCCGCATCGGCCGCATCGACCAAGTCAAAGGCACCAGCGCCATCGTCCGCGTTTCGCTCGCCGCCGATCGGCTTGTCGAAGGCCAAGACGGCCAATGGACCAAGACCGAATGGCTCTCCGCCGTCTCATTCGACCGCGCCTTCAACGAGAAAATGCTGGTTGAGCTTGAAGTCGGCCAATCGGTCACGCTCGATGGACGCATCGAGCCGAAGAAGCGCCAGGTCGGCGACATCAACATCTACGACCAATCCTTCGTGATCACCGGCTTCCAGCGCCTGTCGAAGCCCAAGGCCAACGGCAAAGCCAAGCCGGCGCAACCCGCCGAAGCCGCAGCCTGATCATCACCCAATCGCGGCGCCGTCATCAGTGGCGGCGCCGCTCCTTTTCAACACGCGCAAGCGCGCGATGGAGCACGTCTCATGTCCCGTTCAACCCGCGCCTCTGCGCCGCCAAAGCGCACCGCACAGGAAGCCGCCGCCTACGTCACCGCCGAAATCGTCCGCCTGCTTGATGAGGGCGTCATGCCCTGGCGCGCGCCCTGGGATCCAAAACGGGCCGCAGCGGCGACGCCCGGTCTGCCGCTTCGAGCGACTGGCGAACCCTACCGAGGCGCCAACGTCGTCTTGCTATGGGCTTCGCAAATCACGCGCGGTTATTCCAAGCGCACATGGGCGAGCTTTCGACAAGCGGAAGCACTGGGGGCCCATGTCCGCAAAGGCGAGAAGGCGACGCCGGTCATCTACTATGGCCAGACGAAATCTCGCGATGACCGAGCCCCCTTGGAGGGCGACGAAACCAAGACCTATCGCTTCCTCAAACTCTTTCACGTCTTCAATGTGGAGCAGCTGGAGAATGTCCCCGACGGCTTCGCCATCGAGACGGCGGCCACGCCCCCGCCTCTCGCCGCAATCGACGCATGGGCCAAGCGCGCCGATGCGCGTGTGCGCGTCGGCGGCGCCTCGGCCTATTACGCCCCCACCACGGACACGATCCACATGCCCCCGCATGAGGCGTTTGTCAGCGAGGAACACAGGATTTCGACCTTGTGCCACGAATTAGCGCACCACACTGGCGCCGCCCACCGCCTTGATCGTCTGCAGAACTATTTCACCGACCGCACAGCGCGCGCGAAGGAGGAAATGATCGCGGAAATCTCTGCCGCGCAGTTGGGCGCCATGATCGGCTTAAAGCCCGATCACCTCGAAGATCACGCAAGCTACATTGCCGATTGGGCAAAGCTACTCAGGGATCAGCCACGCGCATTTCTGTCGGCAGCCGCCAAGGCGCAGACCGCAGTGGATTGGCTGATCGAGCGCGCGGGTCCACCAGGCGCGGTTCAGGGCGAGAGTTTGCCAACTGACAATTGCGCAAATCAGGACCTCGCTTACTAGCCTAAACGGAGAGCTCTCGCCTCGCAGGCTAGCGGCCCGCCCCAAATAGGCGCGTCGCCGCGCACGCAATCAGCACGGCGCCCGTCTTGCTCAATCCGCGTCCGTGAAGAGCCTGGTATCCCAGCTGAGCAAGCGAGCGAGGATCATGATCCTCGCCACCGTCGGCGTGGCGCTGATCGCCGCCGCCGATACGCACCAGCAAGACCTGGTCATCTACAACCCGAGCAACTCCGTGCCGGCTGGCTTCTATGTTCGCTCGGATCGTCCCCTCGAACGCGGCGCTCTGGTAACCGTGCGCGCGGTCAGCGTCGCGCCAGCATACGTCACGCTCAGAAACTACACTGACCCGGGCGACCGGTTCATCAAACGGATAGCCGGCGTCGCCGGAGACGAAGTGTGCGCTGAGGGCCAACGCCTTTCCCTTAACGGTTTCGTCGTCGCGCGCAGATGGGAACGTGACAGCGCAGGCCGCATGCTGCCCACATGGTCAGGCTGCCGCGTATTGGCGCCCGACGAATTACTCCTCCTGGGCGATACGCCAGACAGCTTCGACGGACGTTATTGGGGACCCGTGACAACCAGAATGATCAGCGGCGTCTGGCGTTCGATCGCCGGCTGAGGTGCTTGGCGCGGCGATCGAACGCCGCCAGCATCGCAACCGTCGGAGTGCTCACCTTGGCCGTCTTTCTGATCCTTGCCGGTGTCATCTTTCTCGGGGTGGCCATAATCCGCAGAGCGGCGCCCATTGGGCTCGCCGCGTGGGTGGCTTTGACTGTCTGGACGTCCACGTCCGACGTGACCGTGGCCTGCGCTGTCGCCATCATCACGCTGGGATTGGCCGCGGGTCTGTTCGATGTCGCCGCCTCGTCGCCATCTCGATTGCTGCGGGTTCTCACGATCGGAATTGAGCTTGTGACGGCAAGTGCGGCAAGCATTTGGTTGGCAGGCTCTGTATGGCAGGAAACGCAGAACCAAATCATCCTTCTTGTCATAGCGATGGGTGCAGCACTTTTCGGAGCAGGTTTTGTTCTGGAGCGGCGAATGTTTTCTCGCCGATGCAGCGAGACCTGAACTCACCTGATTGATGTTGGCGCACACGTCTCAGCATGCATTTTGATAGGGTAGATGCATGACGGGTCACAAACAGGACGGAGTGCTGATGTAATTCTCGCGGAGCATCCCCGTCCCGAACGCAGCAAATCGCTGTTTTTGTCGCGACCCGAACCCCCTCCCAACTTTGCTTTGAGCAAGTCGTCGCCATCCGACGTCTTATCTCCCAGCGCGCCGGCGAATCTCCGCCCTGCGCGCCGGAGGGCGAAGACTATGGAGCATTTTGCAGGGCTGGACGTGGCGACCGAGGAAAGCGCGCTGTGCGTGATGGACGCGGACGGCGAGATCGTGCTGGAGGGCAAAATCCTGACCAATCCGGGCGCGATCGCGGAAGCCCTGCGCCCTTTTGCGAGAACGCTCCGGCGCGTCGGCCACGAAGCCGGCTCGCAATCGCCGTGGCTGCAGCGCGAACTCGCAGCGATGGGCATGCCGATCCATTGCCTGGAGACCCGGAATGTGCGGGCAGCGCTCGACGCCCAGCGCAACAAAACCGACAAGCACGACGCGCGCGGCCTGGCCCAGATGATGCGCGCCGGCTGGTACAAAACGGTGCACATCAAGAGCCCGGAATCTTATCGGCTCAGATTGTTGCTGGCCAACCGTCGCAACCTGAAACGCAAATTCCTCGATTTGGAGAACGCCATTCGCCAATCGCTGAAGGCTTTCGGCGTGAAGGTCGGAACGAAGTGCGGCCGCGGCGGCTTCGAGGCGGCCATCCGCGAGCTGGTGGCGCACGATTCCGTGCTGGCGGGTCTGTGCGATTCGATGCTGCGGGCGCGCGCGGTGCTCTGGGCCGAACACATGCGGCTGCACAATCTGCTGATCAGGGTGACGCGCGAGGACGAGGTTTGCAGCCGCTTCATGGGCATACCGGGCGTGGGACCGGTGACAGCTTTGGCCTTCAAAACCGCGGTGGACGATCCAAAACGCTTCAAGAAGGCCCGGAACGTCGGCGCACATTTTGGCCTGACGCCACGGCGCTGGCAGTCCGGCACCTCGATCGACATCCGCGGGCGGATCTCCAAGCAGGGCGAAAGCGAGGTGAGGACCGTGCTCTATGAAGCGGCCTCGTGTCTGATGACGCGCTCGAAGGAGACCAACAGCCTGAAGCGCTGGGGGCAGAAAATCGCCAAACGAGCGGGGCTGAAGAAGGCGGTGGTGGCGGTGGCCCGACGCCTTGCGGTGATCATGCACGCGATGTGGCGGGACGGGACCTTCTTCGAGCCGGGTGAAACAGCACCGGCGCCGCGGCGCCCAAAGACCGTGGGGACGCGCAAGGCGGCGCCACGGAAAGCTAAGACACCGGCGATCGCCCCGCCACGGAAACGTCTGGCGGCGCCGAAACGGGCTTAAACGACGAGGGTTGAATCGAGCCAACGGAAACGTCTGGAAACGACTTTGGAGATCCCCGCTGGGGATGGATGAGGTGAGCGACGAAGGGGCTGGACGAGCACGCTATCTTGCCTGTGACGAAGCCGGTTCGCCGGTGGAGATCACGCCCGAGTGCTTGAACACGAATGCCGTCCCCCGATCTCGATATGTGCATGCAAGGCGTTGGAGCGATGCTCCGATTGCGATTGCGGAATAGTGCTCGGACCACCTGATCCTGATCTCAAGCGCGTGATTTTTCGAAGCCGCTTTACATCGACGCACACTTATGGCGCGATCAATCACTGAGCGAAAACGCATGCGCGGTTACGAGCAAACGGAGAAGATATGACGAAGAAGAAGAGCGATGCAGCGAAGAGAATTAATAGGGCTAGATAAAAGCGCGGCCTGTGGGCCGCGCAAAACGCTTACGCGCGCAGAGTACGCGGCAGGCCGCGGGATGCGCCACAGGCCGCGCCACGGGCTGCGAAGAATTCAACGCTCTTCCGACGCCATTGCGAGAGACAGCAATGCCGATCACTAGCTTTGATCGTCTGCTCGTCCCGTCGCGACTCGCCTCATCAGGGATCGAGCGTGGCGATCAATTCCTCGCCGCGCAATCGCAGCGCTTGCTGCGCAAGGACAAGGATGAGCTGCGTGGAAAGCTGGGGCGCGCACGCTCGGGCGGCGGATCATCGGGTGGCGCGAACACGCTCTCGCGGCTCATCGACAAACGCACGCCGCTGCGCCGGCATTTTGGCGCCGGCCGCGACGGACATGGGGCCGCACCGTCAATGTCCTTCGATCAGCGTCAGCGCGCTGTCGTGAAGATCCACTATTTCAACCATGCCGGTGGCGGTGGCGCGGCGCTCAAGGCGCACGCGCGTTATGTCGCCCGCGACGCCGCGGCCCGTGACGGGCCGTCAGAAGACGTCTCCAGCAATGACCATGCCCGCGACGGACAGCCCGCTCCCGAACACGACGCGCAGGCCCGAGCGAAAGCGCACGCGGCCTATTTGGCGCGAGACGGCGCGACGAGCTCGGTCTTCTACGACGCTCGCGCGGATGGGGTGGACGGAGCGGCGCGCGCGGAAGCCTGGGCCGGGTCCGATCGGCGCCACTTCCGCATCATCTTGAGCGCGGAGGAAGGGGCGAGGCTCCAAGACCTGCCCTCCTACACGCGTGAGGTCATGGCGCGCGCGGAGGCCGTGCTCGGGACGAAATTGGCTTGGGTCGCCGTCGATCATCACGACACCGACAACCCCCATACCCACATCATCGTTCGCGGCCGCCGTGCCAACGGGCAAGACCTCGTCCTGCCTAAGGACTTCATCAAGCATGGCTTCCGTGGGTTAGCGCGCGATGTCGCCACCGAATGGCTGGGGCCTCGCACCGCAGCAGATGAACGCCTCGCTCTTGAACGCGAAGTGATCCGTCACGCGCCCACCCGGCTTGACCGTATGATCGCGGCGCAATTGCCCGAGGATCTCACCGTCCGCTTGAGCAGGCTCCAGGCGCCGGATGGCGATCCCACAATGACGCAAGCCCTCAAGGGGCGCGCACGTGAATTGGAGCGAATTGGACTCGCCCGTGAGGTGAACCGAAACACGTTGGCGTTCGAGCCCAATTGGCGCGATCGCTTGCAGGCGATGGAGCTTCATCTAGATATTCGCAAGCGCATCGTCCAGGAGCGCACACTGCAAAAGCACCTGGATTTGGAACGCGCCATGAAGCAGGTCACACGTGGGCTGCTGGGGCGGTGATCACGGGCGATGCGCGTGGCGTTGAGCGTAATCCCCAGCATCAGGAACGAGCGCGTTCCGCTTCGGCTTTCAAACGCGCCTCTTCCTTAACGCGCAATTCATCGAGATAGTCCGCCCACCACTGGAGCATCTTCCGGCGCTGAGGCAGATATTGCGCCGAGTTATAGGCGCCGCGAACCTCATCGCGTTCGTCGTGGGCCAACTGACGTTCGATCCAATTCTCGTCGAATTCGTGCTCATTAGCTTCGGTGGAGAAAAGACGCCGAAACCCGTGCGTCGTCGTGCGGCCGTGATAGCCCAGCCGATAGAGCCCATAGAGCATGGTGTTGTTCGACATGACGCCGTCCTTTGCGCCGCTCGGAAACAAGACACCCTTTCGCTCGTTTGACCCGGGAAGCCCTGAGATCGCTGCGACCGCTTGTCGAGACAACGGCACCAAATGCTCCTCTCGCATCTTCATCCGCACCGCGGGAATGCGCCACAGCGCGTGATCCGGCTCATCCATCTTTTCAAACTCCGACCACTCGGCGGCGCGCAATTCCTTGGTGCGCACCACCGTCAGAAGCGCCAGATGGATCGCAATTCGTGTCGCCGCCTCACCGTCGTAGGTGGGCAGCCGGATGAGAAATTCCCCGATCGCGTCGCGTGGAAGCGCGAGATGATGAACGGCTCGGGGCGGCGCTTTAAGCGCGCCCTTGAGAAGCGTGGCCGGGTCGTGGCGGCAATAGTCAGAAGCAATTCCGAAACGGAAGATTGAAGAGCAATATTGCTTGAGCCTACGGGTCGTCTCCAGAACGCCGCGATCCTCGACCGTCTTCAGCGTGGTCAACACTTCCTTGGGCTCAATCTCTGCGATCGGCCGCTGGCCGAGGTCGGGAAACACATCGACCTCGAGGCGCACCATGACCTGGCGACCATAGGCTGGCGTCCAGCGATGTTTCTGCGCCGCGTGCCATTCACGCCCAACAATCTCGAACGTGTTGCTGGCGGCGTCTCTAACGGCGCGCTTCTGCTGGGCCTTTTCCGCTGATGGGTCCTTTCCCGCATCCAGGACCCGAAGCGCGGCGTCCCGCTTTTGGCGCGCCGCCGCGAGGCCGACGATCGGGTAGGCGCCCACGGCGAGCAATTTTTCCTTGCCGTCGTAGCGGTATTTGACCCGCCACAGCCGTCCCCCAGCCGTTGTTACCAGGAGAAAGAGCCCCTCCGAGTCGTAGATTTTGTAGTTTTTGGCCCGTGGCTTGGCTGCCCGGACCCGCGAGTCAGAAAGCGACATTGGGGTAGATTTCCTGAGTGCTGGGGTATCTTTCCCAGAACATACCCCAAATTGGCTGGGGTACCCTGGGATGGGCCGAGGCCCATTGAGACCCCAGCTTGCTGGAAAAATCAGGAAAATCAAGGGAGTTGGCGTCTCAGGCTGGCTCATCCCGAGGGCCGCTGGCGGAGACGCAGGGATTCGAACCCTGGGTACGCTTTACACGTACAACGCCTTAGCAAGGCGCCGCCTTAAGCCACTCGGCCACGTCTCCAACGCCGCCACGCATACCCCGCGCCGGGATCGGTGAGCAAGGCGCATTGTGCCGGCGCCATCATACTTAACTGGCGCCGAGCTTGCGCGAGCCGCCCCTTACCTTTTAGTCCGAGGGGCGAAATTTCCATGTCTAAGCCAGCCTTTGCGCAGGCCTGGCCCGATTTGGCCCACGATGTGGGCGAACGCGCGGCGCTGAAGCGGGAGGCGCAGCGGTTGGCCGAGCTCGCCGGGGCCTTTTCGCTTTTCGGCCTGCGCATCGATATCGACGTCACACGCGCGCCCTTCATGGATGCGGAGGCGTTTTGTCGAACCGACGCTTCAATACCCGCTCCGGCCAACGACCGCTTCGCCTCGCCGCAATTTCCGTCGATTCACCGCCGGGGCGTACACATCGATCCGCGATTGCCAGTTTGGTTGATCCAGGCGCTCGATTGGGTGTTCGTCATCGTCGCCGCTGAATGCGCCGCTCGGTGGGGAGCTGGCGCGCCCCTCGCTCACCTGACGCTCGGCCAAGCGGCAGGATATATCGCTGCGGCGGCGGCGCTCAAGATCGGGTTGTGGCTGACCGAGAGCTACCGCCGCCTGGACGCGCGCGAGGAGCATGAATTGGGCGGTCTCGCGCTCGGCGCCATACTGGGCGTCCTCATCGCCAATGCGCTTGCCTTTGACGCGCGCGGCGCTGCGGCGCTCGCGGCCGTGCTGCCGCTGGCGGCGTTGCTGCTCGCGGGCGTGCATGCGGCCTACCGGGTGTGGGCCAAGGCCGCCCACCGCGCCGGAATATTCTCGGAGAACATCGTCATTGTCGGCGCCACCGACGCAGCGCGCCGGCTCGCGCTTCGGATTGCCCAAGTCGATGAAGCGCGCGTCCTCGCCATCGTCGACGACCGCCGCTCGCGCTCCCCTACCATCATGGCCAACGTGCCCGTCGCGGGCGACGTCGATGCTTTGCTGGCTTGGAACGACCTGCCCTATATCGACCGCATTATTGTCGCCGTGCCCTCGAAGGCGGAAGCGAGGGTGCGCGCCATTCTACAGAAACTCCGCACACTCCCTAACCGCGTCGATCTCTTACTGGACTACGAAGTAGGAAGCGTGCGCGGCCGGCAATTCGGACGCACAGGCGGAACATCCATCGCGATCGTCTCTGCCCCGCCCCCTAGCGGCGTACGCGCACTGCTCAAGCGCGCCTCGGATGTGTTTCTCGGGTCCTTACTGCTGCTTTTGTTTGCGCTGCCGATGGGCGCCATCGCGGTCGCGGTCAAACTCGATAGCAAAGGCCCCGCGCTCTATCGCCAGCGCCGCCATGGATTCAACAACCGCGTCATAACGGTTCTCAAATTTCGCACCATGCGCCACGCACCCGATGCGCCGCTTCGGCAAGTGGTTCCCGGCGACGAACGCATCACCCGCAGCGGCGGGTTTTTGCGCCGCACCAGCCTCGATGAATTGCCGCAATTGATCAACGTGCTCGTCGGCGACATGAGTCTGGTCGGACCGCGCCCGCATGCGGTTGGCATGAAGGCCGCCGGCCGCGAACTCGGCGATATCGTCGCTGAGTACGCACACCGCCACCGGGTGAAGCCCGGCATCACCGGCTTGGCGCAGGTGCACGGCTCGCGCGGGCCGTTGCACACGCCCGCTTGCGTGCGTCGTAGGCTGCGGCTCGACCTCGATTATGTAGCGCGCGCCTCACTTTGGCTTGACCTGCAAATACTGGCGCGCACCGCACCGGTGCTGCTGGGCGACCGCAAGGCGACGCGGTGAACCGCGCGCTGCTCCTCGCGCCGCTGCAACTTGCGCAGGCCGCTGTCGGCTTCTGCGCAATCGCGCTGTTCACGCGACTCATGAGCGCGGAGGCGTTCGGGCGCTATGCGCTGGCGCTCTCCCTATCGATGCTCGCACACACGCTGCTGTTCACGTGGGTTGAAGCGGCTGCGTTTCGGTTTCTGCCACAATTGCGCTCGGAGACCGCCAAGTCCGACCATTTCGCCACTCTGCTGGCACTGGCATTCGCGCTTGGCGCCGCGACGTTCATCGCCGTCGCGTTGGCGCTACAGCTTGTTGATTTCGGCCAGGAGGCCGCTGCGCTGGCGAGTTTCGCCGCGGGCGCCGCGTTCTTACGCTTCCTGGTCCGCATTGCGCGCGAGAGTGATCGGGCGGCGCTCGACCTGCATCGCTACACGATCGCGGAGGCGGGATATCTTGTACTGGGTTTTGGCGGCGCCGTCCTCGCTCTCGTAAGCTTTGATCTCGGCGCCGCCGGGCCGTTTGCCGGCCTCCTTTTGGCCGGGCTGGTCGTGGCGATCTGGGATGCGCCGCGCCTCTTTGCCCGCGCCAAGGGCGGACGAGTAGACAGCGCACGAGTGCTTTTCTACGGAGGGTATGGAGCGCCGCTGGCGCTGGCGCTGTGCATCGACCTCGCAGTGCAAGCGGCGTCGCGGCTGATTTTGGCGGACGCTGCTGGCGTGGATGCCGTTGGCGCGTACGCTGCGGCTTTTGGGTTGGCGCGCACGCTGGACGTGGCGTTCATGGGGTTGAGCGCGATGCTGGCCCCTATGGTCTTCAACGCATTTGAAACCAGCGCCGACGCCGCACGCGACGCCGCGCGCACCATGTTTGTCAGCTTCGCAGCGTTGGCTGCGCCTGGCGCTGCGGCATTAGTTCTAACGGCGCCACACCTCGCCGGCTTTATGGTGGGAACGCCGCTTAGCGCCGAGACGGCGACAGCGCTGCCTTGGCTTGCGATCGCCGGACTCGTGGGCGGATTCAATCTCTATTATTGGTCGGAACCGTTTCAACTCCTATCGCGAACCGGACTGCGCGCCATCGTGCTGCTTGCGCCAGCAGGGGCGCAAGTGCTGTTGACGATTGCGCTCGCCCCGTTCTGGGGTGCGGCTGGCGCCGCCGCCGCGGCCTTGGCGGGCGCGCTGCTGGCCTTGGTTGTACTCGTCGCAACAGGGTCGCGCCTATTTGCGATGCCGGCGCCGCTTGGGGAGATCGCGCGCATCTGTGGCGGAGTGATGGTGATGACGGTCGCGATGCTCACAGCGCAAAGTGCTGGATTGTTCGCCACACTCGCGGCCGGCGCTGGCGCTTATGGGGGTGGTGCGCTGCTCTTCAATGTGGCCGGCGTACGCGCGTTTGCCTGGCGGAAGGCGGCGCCTTTCTGGGCCCGGAGGCGGGCGCATGCGCACTGAAGCCGTCATTGCCGTGCGCGGTGGAGCGTCGAGCCCAACCCTGAGCGTTGTCACGCCATTCCATCGCGACGACCCCTGCGCGCTGCTGGCGGCGCTCGCGCCCGCTCCGACGGGAGTGGAATTTGTACTCCTCGACGACGGCTCCGGCGACGCCGGCTTGTTGGCGCGCGCCGTCGCCGCTTGCGCGCATCTTGAGGCGTCGGCGCGAATTGTGGTCTGGGCGGAAAATCGCGGCCGCTCCGAAGCGCGCAACCGGCTCATCGCCGAGGCCCGCGGCGAGTACGTGCTGTTCATGGACGCCGACATGAAACCGGACCACCCCGAGTTCCTTCGCCGCTGGCTGCGCCTCATTGGCGAGAGGCGGCCACATGCTGCGTTTGGTGGGCTGTCGTTGCGCCACGCCACGCGCGCGCGCGATAACGCCCTGCATTTCGATTTGTTTGCCCACTCCGATTGCCGCGGCGCGGCGGCGCGCGCGCGCTCGTCGGCGCAATATGTATCCACTGCGAACCTCCTGGTGCGTCGCGACTTGCTTGCCACTCTGCCGTTCGATTCCGGATTTATCGGCTGGGGTTTCGAGGACGTCGACTGGGCGTTACGCGCTGCTGAGACGGCGCCCATTCATCATTTCGATAACACCGCCTCCCATGTCGGCCTCGACAGCCCAGAGGCGCTGCTGCGCAAGAGCGTGCAGGCAGGACCCAATTTCGCCCGTCTGTTCGCGAAGCACCCCCGCGCGGTCTCGCGCTTTGCCGCATATCGGGCCGCGCGGGTGTTGCGCTGGGCGCCGGGGCGAAAGCACCTGTTGCGCGCTTTTGCGGCGCTTGCCCTGTTGCGCGGGACGCCAATGGCCATGCGCCGGGGCGCACTCAAACTATTCCGTGTCCTGCAGTATGGGGACCATCTGCCATGATCGCGTACGCTCCGCCGCGCGACATGCTGAGCAAGGTCCGCCGAGCGTGGACCCAAAACCGCTGCGCGGCGCCGGCGCGGCTCCGGTTTTATGAACCAGCGCTAAGCGTTTGTTTCGACGACTTCCCCGCCAGCGCCGCCATGATCGGCGCGCCGCTACTGGAGCGCTATGGAGGTCGCGGCACCTTCTTCGCCGCTGGCGCGCTCGCCGACGCCGAGAGCGCCAGCGGGCGCTGTTACAGCGCGCGCGACCTTTCGCGTCTGCGGAGCATCGGCCACGAGATCGGGTGCCACACTTTCAGTCACCGCGATGGCGCGCGCGGCGAGGTCTTCGCCACATTGCAAGATATCGCGCGCAACCGCGACGCGCTTGCCGCCATGGGATGCGCTCCAGCGACATCGCTCGCTTATCCCTACGGGGAGACATCGTTTGCTCTGAAGCGAGCCTTGCCGCGACGCATTGCCTGCGCCCGCGGCATCTCGCCTGGGCTTAACCGCGGCCGGGTCGATCTCGCGCAGCTGCGCGCCTACCCGTTGTTCGGCGACGGCGGACTCGTGCGCGCGATGCACGCGCTCAGGCGGACGGCGCGGACCAATTCCTGGATGATCGCCTTCACGCATGATGTTTGCGCCACTCCTTCGCCGTGGGGCACGCGTCCGGAGGATTTGGAGGCGCTGCTCGTCGCCGCGCGCAAACATGGCGTCGCGATCCTACCGGTGAGCACAGCGTTGGCGCGGGGGCGAGCATGATTTTGGTCAGCGTCCTCGTCCCCACCTTCCGCCGCCCGGCTTCGCTGCTGCGAGCAGCGCGCAGCGTCTTGGCCCAGCAATGCGCGTTCGCGTTCGAGTTGATTGTCATCGACAATTCGCCGGACGGCGATCCCGTTTCGGTGGGCGCACCAACCTCAGCCTGGCGTCGCCAGCGCGCGCAATGCCGCGCTGACATTGGCGCGCGGCAAATACGTCGCCTGGCTCGACGACGACGAAGCGGCGCCGCCGCACTGGCTCGCGGCGCTCGTCGAGATGCGTGCGAAAACGGGCGCGCAGAGCGTCTTCGGTCCGGTTCGCGCGCGCGCGCCCGATGGCGCCCGCCACCCGCACTTCTTTGAACGCCTGTACGGGCGCATCGGTCCGCCTCACAGCGGGCCCGTTCCGAACGCCTTCGGCATCGGCAATTCGCTGCAGCCGCGAGCGATGTTCGACGAGGGCTTCGATCCCGCCAGCGACCAGAGCGGCGGCGAAGACGATCGTCTGTTTGCGCTTTGGAGCGAAGCAGGCGCGCGATACGCTTGGGCGGAGGACGCCTGGGTCGTCGAACACATCGACGCCAGACGTACGCGCCTCGCTTACGGCTTCAAGCGCGCCTTCGCATACGGGCAGGGCCCGAGCGCCAAAGCATGGCGCGCGAAGAACCTGCTCGCACTGGCGCGTCATATGAGCATTGGCTTTGCACAAGCGTTCGTATTCGCCCCCCTCAGCGCGGCCCTCCTGGTCGCCTCGCCCAAACAGGCGCTGACCATGCTGGACCGCGCCGTGCGCGGCGCCGGCAAGGTATTGTGGTTCCTGGAGCAGCGCTTCTACGGCTTGGCGCAGCCCAACTGAGCTAACGCGTAAACGCGCGCTCAAGCGCCAGCACAGGCCCGGAAGCGCCGGCATAGACAATGCCAATGACGGGCGCGCCGACGCCGTCGAGCGCCCCCTTGGCGGCAAGCGCAGCGGGCGCCGCTCCCTCGCTGCTTCCCACCACCAGGACGACCGCATCGACGTGCCGGGCAACAGCAAGCGTCGCCTTCCCCTGATCGATCGCGGGAGCATCGACCACAAAGGTGGCGCCGGACGCACGCACGGCGTCCCAATATTGCGCACCCGACGACATACGCAACCTCCCGCCAGCGGGGATCGCGCGCGCGTCGAGGACGCCAACATGAAGGCGCGAGCCGCCAACGCGGCGATAGCAAAACACGTCATCGCCACTTGAGCAGATCGCGCCAGCTGAATCCAACGCCACGCAGAGCGAGACGCCGCAAAAATCTCCCGAGACTGTCTCGGTGAATTTTTGCCCAGCCAACTCGCGCGCAAATTGGTTGCGGCGCAGATCAAGATCGAGCGCGAAAATCGGCCCCGGACCCGCCGCCACGGCAAGCGCGCGCGCGATCCTGGTCACTCCCTCGCCGCGACGCCCGGCGGTGAGCAGGATCACGCGACCACCGTCATCGCGTTGGCGAGTTTGGCGCCCGATCGCTTGCCACAGGCCGTTTGGATCAAAACCGCTCATGGCTTTGCCCCCGCGACAGCGCTCGCGGGCACGACGGCCAGCACCGGAGCGCCAAGCGTCCGCGCCGCCGAAGACGGCGTCGGAAACGACCTGCGCATAAAGGCGCGCGCAAAGCCTGCCGCCGCGGCCAGCACCACGCCCAACAGAGCCGCCATCAGCAGGATCGGCCAGCGCCAGCTTTTTCCTTGCGCTGGCGGCTCGGCTCGTTCGACCGCACTGATATTGTTGCTTGAGCGCGCCAACACTTCTTCGCGTGAGCGCGCATCCTCGGCGCGGGAAGCGAAGGTCTGCGCGGTCGCCTCGAGCACCGCACGGTCCCGTTGCAATTGGCGAAATTCCGGTTCGATCGCTTGCATCTTCCGGAGCCTGGTGCGCACTTCCTCGCGTTGTTGGACCAGGGCGGCTTCGCGGCCGCGCTGCGCGCGCGCCTCCGCTTGCATGGCGTACAATCGGCTGGCGACGTCCTGGCGCACGGGATTGATTCCGCGTCGGGTAACACTGGCGGGGTCGCCGCCAGCGAGGAAGCTCTGTAACTGCGCGATGCGCCTGTCTACTTCCCGCACTGGCAAAGCATCCTCCTGATAGCGCGAAAGGAGGCGTTCGCGCTCAAGCTGCGCCGCCACTAGATCACGCCGGGCGTCGGATTCAGAGTAAAGCTCGATCTGTTCGGGCTCGGACTGCAATTGACTCCGCAACGCGCCGGCGCGCGCCTCGGCCTCGCGGCTGCTGGTCTGCGCATCGAGCATCTGGGTTTCGATGTCGCCAGCGCGCTTCGCGAGTGCGGCCAATTCGCTCTCGAAATCGCCGATACCGTTTTCGGTCAGGAAATTCGATAACGCAGCACTTGCCGCCGCCGCGCGTTGGCCGACGCCGATTGTTTGAGCGGAAAACGCCTCGTATTCGCCGCCCACCAACACGTCGCGGCGTCGTTTGAGGTATTGATCGACCAGGACGTTCAGCGCGCTGGCGGCTACGGCGGCGTTCGCGTGCTCGAAGGAAAGCGCGATCGAGGGGGTTTGCGGCGCCGTTTCAATTCTTAGATGTTGGACGAATGCGCGCTCGGCTGCGGCGAGCTTACGCCCCGCGCTTTGACCTGCCCGCGATATTTCCGGATAGAGACGCGCCAACCCAATTTCGCCGATAGCGGCCCGCACCACCGAACCCGATGCGATCAAACGCATTTCGGCATTGACGATCGCTTGCATCTCCGGCGCGGGGCCTGCTGCTCCGCCCACATTGGGCTGGTAGACATATTCCTCGCCCAGGCGAACCAGCAATTCCGCGCGGGCGGTGTAGGCTCGCGGCGACAGCAACGCCGCGACAAGCCCCAGCGCCAGGATCGCGCCACCCACGCTCAGCACGATGACGCGCTCCGCCCAAAGCATCGCCAAGCAATCGGCGAAGTTCACGCGCGGCGCCTCGGCCCAGCTGAAGTGGGCGGCCTTCGCTTTCGGCTGTGAACTCATGGATTCTCCGGATCCCCCGAGGCTCATCATCCAGGCATTTGGTAAATGATCGTTCACCAGCCGCAGGCATTGTCGCGCGGTTCGTGTCGGAGAGCTTCATGCGCGTCGTTTTTTCGGTTCTCGTTATGCTCGTGCTCATGGCCTCGCCGGCCACAAGCCAGGATGTGCCGACCATGGCCTATTCCGAGGCGACGCCGGCCTACCGATTCTATCCGGGCGATGAGGTGGAAGTGACCATTTTTTCGGCGCCGGAACTAAGCCGCGTTGCGATGGTCGGCCCCGATGGACGCATCGCGTTGCCTTTGATTGGCGCGGTGCGCGCGGCCGACCTGAGTGCGGCGGAATTGGAGGATGCTTTGGTCGCTGCATACGCGCCGCAGCTGCGCACGCCGGAACTCAGCGTCACGCCGCGCACCTATGGGTCGCGGCAAGTCTTCGTCGGCGGCGAAGTGGCGCGCCCGGGCGTGTACGCCATGCCGGCCAATATCGACGCTTTCCAAGCGGTGGCGATGGCGGGAGGTTTCCTTCCTTCGGCGCGACGCGGCGAGGTGCTGGTGCTTTCACGCGCGGAGGGGGATGCCCAAGTCGCCAACGTCGATCTGTCCACACGCGCATTGCGCCGCGGCCTCCCGGACGCGCGCCCGCTGCAGCGGTATGACGTGGTGTTCGTGCCCCGCTCGCCGATCGCGCAGGTGAACCTGTTCATGCAGCAATACGTCCGCGACGCGCTGCCGATCCAGTTCGGCTTCTATTACGACCTGCGCAGCCCGAGCAATTGAATAGGCCTTTGAGCGCAAACTTGGACCGCCGGCGTCCTTGCCGGCATTGCTTGCTACCGCAAGCGGCTGTGTGATTGCGACGGCGCATGCGGGCGAGGACGCCGGCGGTCCAAGTTAGTGTACGCCCTTGGCCAACCATTCGCGCGCGCGCTTCTGCGCGGTTGCGACCTCGTCCTTGCTGAGCTGATCGGCGATTTCTCGGCGGCATTCTTTGGCCGCATCCGAACCGCGCACCGCGGCAAGGTTGAACCACATGTGCGCCTGCACCAGGTCAACCGAGCCCGATTGGCCGGTCGAATAAATCAGCCCGAGCTTGTACAAATCGTCGCTTTGCGCCGCCGTCGTACGCGCTGCTTCGTGCGCCTCGGCGATTTCCATATCCGTGAACGCCATTTTGGCTGCTCCCTTGGTCTTGCCTGGGAACGCCGCGCCTATTGGCGTCATTCGTTCCACCCCACTTCCGCGCAACCATTCAGCTGCGCAGGACGGGATGAATGCCATGGATAACTTGCAATAATCCTAACGAGATCAACTTTGTTTCGAAGCCGCCTCGGCGATCGAGGCCGCGGTTTGGCCGAACAGCATTTTCGCCGCTTCCTGCTGCTCTTTGCTGCCGGGCGCCGGCGGCGGTCTGCGAAGGTCCGCGCCTACAGCGAAGCCGCGTTCGACCGCCGGGCGCTCGGCAATACGGTCTATCCAAGCGCCTACGCGTGGAAACGCGGCCATCTCCTGGCCGTAAAGTGAGGCAAGTTTTATCCAGGGATAGAGCGCCATCTCGGCAATGGAATAATCCCCTGCCACGTAGTCACGCCCGTCGAGCCTGCCGTCGAGCACTCCCATCAGGCGGTTCACTTCGTTGTTATAGCGCGTGACCGAGTATTCGATCTTGGCTGGGTCATCGACCAAGTTGCGTGCATAATTCCTGAAATGGCTGGCCTGGCCGAACATCGGCCCCACGCTCGCCATCTGCCAGAACAGCCATTCGTCAACCACAACCCGCGCTCGTTCATCGCTGGGATAGAATTTGCCGGTCTTGCGCCCCAGATATTGCAGAATGGCGCCGGACTCGAACACCGAAATTGGCGCGCCCCCCGGCCCGTCCGGATCGACAATCGCGGGCATGCGGTTATTGGGGCTGATCTTGAGGAAGCCCGGCCTGACTTGTTCGCCTGCGCCAATATTCACCGGCTTTAATTCATAGGGCAGCCCCATCTCTTCGAGCGCGATTGATATTTTCCAGCCATTCGGCGTGGGCCAGAAATAGAGTTCGATGGGTTGGGACATTGGGGACTCCGAAGCGCCCATGTGGGCGCCGTTTAACCAACAATCAACCACAATCGAACGAAGGTCGTCGCTTGATCGATGCGGGGTGGCCCATGCTTGTTTACATCTGGCTTTGCGTCATGACCCAGGCGTTCATGCCGGGCGGCGATCGTATCGCTTCCGCGTTCGAAGCGCATTTGCGCGCGGAACCGGAATCTCCCACGCTGATCGGCGCAGCTGGCCACGTTGCGCGCTACACGCCGCTGGCGGCGAGAGGCTTGTAGATCAGGGCTTCTATTCAGCCGCCGCAAGCATCGCTGCGTCCTCCAAGTCCCGCTTGGCGCGGATCATCGCCACGAGCCAGATCGAAATTTCATAGAGCGCATAGACGGGCAGAGACATAACGAACATCGAGAACAGGTCGTTCGGCGTGACGAACGCAGCGAAAGCCGCTATCCCAACAACAGCGTAGCGGCGGCCTTTGCGCAGCATGGGCGCCGACACCATGCCCGCGCGGCCGAGCAACGACAGCACCACCGGCAACTGGAACATCAACCCGAACGCCAGCACCAAAGTCGTCACCAGACCCATATATTCATCGACCTTAGGCAGATACTTAACCCGCAGGGTTCCGTCGCTCAGCTCCTGGCTAAACGCGAATTGCAGCGCAAACGGCATCGCCACGTAAAAAACAAAGGCTGCGCCCAGCGCAAACATGAAGGGCGCGCCCAACAGGAACGGCGCCGTCGCCGCGCGCTCGCGCCGGTAGAGCCCCGGCGCGATAAACGAATAGGCCTGCCAGGCGATGATCGGAAACGTCACCACAATCGCGGCAAACAGCGCGATTTGCATCTTGACCGAAAAGAAGCCGAACGCGCCCGTGTTGATCAGGTCGATCGGCTGGCCAATGAGATCCGGGTGGGCGGCGTCGCGCGCTGCCTTGAAGGGCGCGGCAAGCAACTGAAAAATAGGGTCGGCGATCAGGAAACAGCCGATGAAGGCCACGACCAGCGCAATCGAGACCGTCATCAGGCGCGAGCGCAGCTCGCTCAAATGGTCGAGCAATGGCGCCCGCGAGGCTTCGATCTCATCCTCGTCGGTCTTCGCCGCGCTCACGGCGCGCTCCGAGCGAGGGGCTGGTCTTCCCGCTCCGGGTGAGGCCCGCTGACCGCGGAGCCACCAGAGGTTACTTTTTTGAGATCAGCGTGCGCACCCCCTCCGTCGCTTGTTTCGCTCGCGACACCTCCCCCATCGAGGGGGAGGGGCCCCTCGGCGGCGGGTGCTGGCTTGCTCAGCCCCGCATAATCCTCAAGCGTCGGCAGCGCCTTCGCCGCTGGGCTCGTGATCTCGTTGGCGAGGCTGTTCAAATTGGTGGTGCGCCGCAGCGCCTCCACTTCTTTCTTCAGTTCATCGAGTTCCGCCTGACGCGCCAATTCGTCGAAGCCGGTGCGGAATTCTTGCGCCATGCTGCGCAGTTTCGCCGTCCAGCGTCCCAGCTTGCGCAGCAGGAGCGGCAAATCCTTCGGCCCGATCACCACCAGCGCAAGCACGCCGAGGACCAGAATTTCGTTGAGGCCGAGACTCGGCAGCATGGGCGCTTCCCGCTTTTATTGCGCGCGGTCCTCGTTTGATTGATCCGGCACTTGGCGCGGCGGCTCCTCTGATTTCTTTTCTTCGGGCTCGGAGAGCCCCTTGCGGAAGCCACGGATACCCTTGCCGAGGTCTTCCATGAGGCCGGAAATACGGCCGGGGCGGCTGAACAGCAAAAACGCCAACCCCAGCACGATAAAGATACCCCAAACGTTATGCGGCAGCATTTATGAAACTCCACTTGGCGACCGCAGCGGGACCGGGTCGCCTAATCGTCATTTCCCATATGATCTACGAAAAAGCTTGAGGCGTCGTCACTTTCTGACAGCTTCTCCTCGTCGGGGCCAAGTTCGCCGCTTGGCTTTGGCACATCGATCGCCGCCGCCGCGCGGGCGTCGAGCAGGCCCAGACCCTTCAGATCGTCCTTGCCTGGCAGCGCGTCAAGCGAAGCCAGGCCGAACTGACTGAGGAACGCGTCGGTTGTTCCAAACGTGAGCGGCCGCCCGGGAGTGCGCCGACGGGCGCGCGGGCGGATCCAGCTCAACTCTAGCAGCAATTCCATTGCCCCTTGGGAGAGCGAAACGCCCCGTATTTCCTCGATCTCGGCCCTGGTCACCGGCTGATGGTATGCAATTACCGCCAATGTCTCCAACGCCGCTTTCGGCAGGCGGCGCGGCGCTTGACGGGTTTCCGAGAATAAGCCGGCCAGGTCCGCCGCCGATTGAAAACGCCAGGCGCCGCCAGCCTCAACCAGCTCCACACCCCGCTCGAAATAATCCGCCTTCAACTTCATCAGTACGGCCGCGACATCCACTCCCGGACCGAGCTTTTCAGAGAGCACCCTGGCGGTGATTGGCTCGCCGCTCGCAAACAAAAGCGCTTCCGCTGCGCGTACTGCATCGGCTGAAGGCGGCGTACGGCGCTGCTCGCCGCCTTCGGAGAAGGCATCCTCGATGCGGCGCATGGCGTCGGCCAGTGGCTGGTCAGTCGGGTTCATTTCGCGTCCCTTTCCCCCCGGAGCGAGCACGCACATACAGCGACGCGAACGCCTCAGCTTGACGCAATTCCGCTTTGCCCTCGCGCGCGAGTTCGAGCGCTGCGCCGAAGGTCGAGGCGAGATAACTTTCGGGCGGCGGCGCGTCGGCGCCTCCCTCGCCCTCCGGCGCCATTGCCTGGATCGGGCGCCATTCGCTCACCTTCGCAAGCGCGGCCTCAAGGCTCTTACGTGCGGTCTCCAGCGGATAGGCGCGACGCACGCTGGTCTTGTACGCCCGTTTGCGCACAGCCTTAGCGCGCTCGGCGCAATAGGCATTGAGCAATTCGTAGAGATCGGCGCGCCAGATCGTTTCCTTCGTCAACGCGATCGGCTGCGGTTGGCCGTTGAGGAAAACGTCGCGGCCGAGCTGCGGCAATGCGTCGAGCGCCTTGGCCGCGGCGCGCGCGCGTTCGATTTGCATCAGCTTCAATCGCAGCGCGGCCGCCATGTCGTCGGCGTCGGGTTCGTCGATGGCGGCCTGGGGTTTCGGGATGAGCAGCCGTGACTTTAACAGCGCCAGCCACGCCGCCATCACCAGGTAATCCCCGGCGATCTCCATATTGGCGACGCGCGCCTCGGCGATGAAGGCAAGGTATTGATCGGCGATGACGCTGATCGGCACCTGTGCAATGTCGATCTTGCGCGCACGCGCAAGCTCCAAAAGCATGTGAAGCGGCCCCTCGAAGGCGTCGAGCATCACGCAGAGCGCCTCAGCGCCCTCCGCCCCCTCGGCGGCGGTCAGGTCAAACTCGGTCTGGTCGGCGGCGTCGTTCACGAGGCCGCTTATAGCATCAATTCCCTGAACCGCGCCCAGGCTTCGTCTGCATCGAACTCGCCTGGCTGGCGCTTGGCGAACGCTTCAACCGCTCGAATGCGGCCGCTAGCGGCGTCTGAGACGGGAGCACACCCCTTCGCGGTCTCTTCCATCTCCTTCAGCACGCCCGAACATTGCAGCACGATGTCGCAGCCTGCCCCAAGTGCGGTCGCCGCCCGCTCAGCCAGGCCCCCGATCTTGGCGAGCGCTTTCATGTCGAGGTCGTCGCTGAACAACAGCCCTTGGAAACCCACGCGCCCGCGAATGATGTCGCCAATGATGATCGGTGAGCAGGTGGCGGGGCGCTCCCCATCCCAAGCTTCGTAGATAATGTGGGCGGTCATGGCCGCTTCTGCATCAGCGAGACGAGCGAACGGCGCGAGGTCACGTTCAAGCTCCGCCTCCTCAGCGCGCACGCGCGGAAGCGAAAAATGGCTGTCAGACATCGCCCTCCCATGTCCGGGCATGTGCTTGATGCAGCCAGCCACGCCGCCTGCATGGAGTCCCTCAAGCGCCGCCCGCGCGAGCACTGCGATCGCCTCAGGATCGGACGACAAAGCGCGATCTCCCACCACGACTTTGTCGCTGCCCTCGACCGGCGCGTCGAGCACTGGGGCGAAATCCGCATCGACGCCGATGGCGCGCAGCTCGTGCGCGATCAGGCGATAACCAAACCTCGCAGCCTCAACGCCCGCTTCCCTATCGCGAGCATAGATTTCGCCGTACCTGCCCGGCGCGGGCCAAACCGGCCATTCCGGCGCTTTAAGCCGTGCAACCCGCCCGCCTTCTTGGTCGATCCAAACCAGTGCATCGCGCCCAACCGACGCGCGCAAATCGGCACAGAGCGCGCGCACTTGTTCGCGATCAACGCAGGCTTCACGGAACAAAATGAATGCCCAAGGCTGCGCGTCGCGAAAGAAAGCGCGAGCGTCCGCATCGAGCTTGGGTTGGCGAATTCCGAGAGCGCAGGGCAGCATGGGCGGAGTCTACCGCGCCGCGGGGATGCAGTCCTGCCCCAATTCACGGATGCGCACGCAAAAGCGGGCGGCTTCCCCCCGGCTCTGGAAATAACCCGCACGCACGCGATAATAGGTTCCCCGCGCGCCGAGATCAGCGCGCTGGACGTCAATCTTGGCGGCGCCGAAAAGCGCCGGCGCACGCGTATTGAAGCGTCGCCACGCCTCTTGCACCGCGCCCTCCGATTGCAGCGCAGCGAGTTGCGCTACGTACGGCCCCTCGTCTGCCGGCGCGACCAAGGCGCTCGGCGGGGTTCCTGGCCGTTGCTCTGCAGCAGCGGTCAACGGCGACGTTTCAGGCTGGGCAGTCGCCAACCCTGAATCTTGCTCCTCCGCGTCGGAAGCTGCGAGCGACCCTTCAACTTTGTAGGGGCCAGGCGGCGCTTCGATGCGTGTCGCCTCCTCGGCGCCGTAGAGTTGCCAAACAAAGCCCCCGAAGGCCAAAGCGACGACGATCATTAGGACGTAGATCACGCCCGAGGTGCGGGTCTGCTCTTCGAATTGATGCATGCGCGCATCAGCTCTGGCGGTCACGTCATCGTCTCCTGGAATCGCACGTGCTCGTTAGCACCGTGCATTTCCCCAAGAGTTAAGCAGCATAGCCATTGATAATTCGTTGTTGTTTCAGAACGTGAACAAACGCTTATGTTCATCGATGGCGAAATCGTCGGTCATGCCGGCGATGTAGTCGCAAGCGCGGCGCGCAGTACGCTGGCCGCCCGCCCCGTCGCCGCCGGCCTGCCAATCCGGCGGCAACAATTCCGGCTGCGCCAGAAACAACTCAAAAAGCTCCTTCAGGATGCGTTTGGCATGGCTGCGTGAGCGGTTCACCTTCCAATGGCGATACATGCGGGTCATGAGGAAACGACGCAGAATAGCTTGGTGTTCGTTCATCTGATCGGAGAAACCGATCAGCGGCTTGCCGGCGGCGCGGATATCTTCCACCCGCATCGGCTTGGCCTCCGCCAAACGATTGCCGCTCTCCCAAACCAAATCGTCGATCCAGACGCCGATCAATCGGCGCACGCTCTCCGCGATCAGGCGGCTTTCCTCGATCCCGGGAAACGCCGCCTCGACCTCACCCAGCACTCGCGCCAGCATCGGCACTTCCGCGCGCGCCTCCGCCAAACTAAACAAACCCGCGCGCAGGCCATCGTCTATATCGTGATTATTGTAGGCGATGTCGTCGGCGTGGGCGGCGACCTGCGCTTCTGGCCCTGGCCAAGTGTGCAGCTCAAGATCGTGCGCCGACACATATTCCTGGATCGCAACCGGCAAATCCTCGAGTGCGGCGCCATGGCGTATCAATGGCCCATTATGCTTGACTACGCCCTCTAGCGTCTCCCAGGTCAGGTTCAACCCGTCAAAGGTCGGATAACGGCGCTCCAGCTTGGTCAGTACACGCAAGGTCTGGGCGTTGTGGTCGAACCCCGCGAAACCCTCCATGCACTGGTCGAGCACGTCCTCGCCTGTGTGGCCGAACGGGGGATGGCCAAGGTCGTGGGCGATGCCCAGGCACTCGGCCAGATCGTCATCGAGCCCCATTTGCCGCGCTACGGCGCGGGCGATCTGGGCGACTTCGAGCGAATGCGTGAGGCGGGTACGATAATGGTCGCCCTCGTGCGCCACGAACACCTGGGTCTTACCCTTGAGCCGACGAAAAGCGCTGGCATGGACGATGCGGTCGCGGTCGCGCTCGAAGGCGGTGCGGTGCCGGCTTGCGGGCTCGGGATGGAGCCGCCCGCGCGAGCGGGAGGGGTCGCTGGCATAGGGCGCGCGCGGCGGCCGCAATACCGGCGAACCTGGCTTGCCCTTGTGGTCCTCAGCCATAAAACCGCTTCTCCTGCCTGTAACCGAGCTTATATGAGGCGGGCTTGCTTGAGAAAGCGCTGAGGATTTGCATTAACGAATGACAAGCGTGACCCTCTCCTCCGCTGCGGCGGCCAGGATCAAGAGCGTGGTGGCCGGCGAACCGGCGGGCGCCGGACTGCGGGTGGCGGTCGAAGGCGGCGGCTGCTCGGGCTTCCAGTACGAAATCAACGTCGCTCCCGCTCCAATTGGAGACGATTACGTCGTCGAGCGCGATGGCGCCCGTCTGTTCGTGGATAAGGTTTCATTGCCCTTTCTGCTCGGCTCGGAGGTGGATTGGGTCGATGAACTCATTGGCGCTTCCTTCAAGGTGAAAAACCCCAACGCAAAATCCAGCTGCGGCTGCGGCGTCAGTTTTTCCGTCTAAGATGTTCGCTCAGAAATCACGGTCCGAGCGCGGCCTCGACGCTTTCCAGCGCCGGAACTGGAAGTCGGCGCGCCGTCTATTCGAGGAAGTCGGTCACGCGAGGCGCGCCGGCGAGGACTATCATTTGGGCTTGCTCTATTGGCGCGGCCTAGGTGGGGACCGCGACCTCAAGGCGGCGGCCGCGTGCTTCCGGCGCGCGGCCGAGCAAGGCCACGCCGCAGCCCAGACCGCCTTCGCGTTGGCGTTACAGGCCGGCGCCGGCGTGGGCAAGGACGAAGCGGCGGCGGCCTCGCTGTTTCGCATGGCCGCTGGCGCTGGAGATCGTGACGCGATGGTCGAGCTTGCAACCCTGAGCGGCTCCCACGAGGCAATGACCCTGCTACGACGCGCCGCCGACCTTGGCCATCCAGCGGCGATGCGCCGCCTCGCCGATATTCTGATGCGCAACGATCCGGTCGGAGCGCTGGCGTTACTCTACGCTGAAGCCGCGATGACTGGCGATGATGGAGCGCGCGTTCGCGCCGCCAAATTGGCGCGGGAGATGAAGCCTGCTGAAATTACGCAAGCTCAACGCACGGGTCGCGCCTTTGCCGAGGCCGCTGTAAAGCGGTTGCGAGGGTATTCATGAATGTCGCCGAAGCGCTAAAGGCGCGCGTCTCCATCCGCGCCTTCAAGCCCGATCCCGTGCCTGAGCCTCTGCTGCGCAAAATTCTCGATGTCGCCCGCTGGGCGCCGTCGGGCGGCAATCTGCAGCCCTGGCGCGTTATCGCGGTGGCGGGCGAAGCCAAGGACGCGGTGATTGCCCTGGGGAAGGAGCATCTCCCTGGCGATGTCGGCGAGCGCTTTGTTTATCCCCCGGACCTATGGGAGCCCTATCGCTCGCGCCGCTTCAAGATCGGCGAGGACATGTACAAATTGCTCGGCGTTCCGCGCGACAACAAAGCGGGCAGGCTCGCGCAATTCATCCGCAATTACGAATTTTTCGGCGCGCCGATCGGGCTGTTCTTCGTGATCGACAAGCGAATGGGCTATGGCCAGTGGGCGCATGTGGGCATGTTCATGCAATCAGTGGCGCTGGCGGCGCTTGAACGCGGCGTTTCCAATTGCATGCAGGAATGCTGGGCGACATTGCGTGAACCTCTGGCGGCGCATTTCGGCTTGGGCGAGACCGAGATGATCTATTGCGGCATGGCGCTGGGGTACGCCGACGAAAGCGCGCCGATCAACACGCTGCGCAGCGAGCGCGCGGAAGTGGATGAGATCGCGGAGTTTCGGGGATTTTAAGCAACGACGCTACATCGGAGCGCTACCCCCGCCGCGCATTGCCCAAAACCCCGTCCTCTAAAAAATCCACCACCGCGAAGATAACGCCCATGAACAAGAGCCAGGCGATCGGCGTGAGCAGGATGGGCATGGCGAGATGGTGATCGCTCGCATAGGCGCCCCACGCCGATTTTACGCTCGCCACGGCGACAACGGGATATATCCAGCAGAGAAACTCCGCGGCCAGTAGCGCCGACTGCGAGCGCCAGTGCGCTCGTTCGCCCGGCGTCAGCAGCCGGATGGCCAGGCCTAAGCTGGCGAGACCGACGCAGAAATGAAACACGGTGAAGGCCCAGAGGATGACGGTCATGGCTGGTTACGCTATCACAGCGCGGCCCCGCTGGGCCAAGGATTCCGCCTTCAATGCCGCTCAAAATCGCCACCTGGAACGTGAACTCCATCCTCGCACGGCTGCCGACAGCGCTGAAGGTGTTCGAGGAGGTCGCCGCCGACATCTGGTGTCTGCAGGAGATCAAGTGCGAGGACCCGCGCTTTCCCCGCTTCGAGTTCGAGGCGTTGGGATACAATATCGAGACGTTGGGGCAGAAGAGCTACAATGGCGTAGCGATCCTCTCGAAGCACCGCATCGAAGAAACCGTGCGCGGCGTGCCGGGGCTCGACCACGACCAGGCGCGCTATCTGGAATGCGTGATCGCGACGCCCGGCGGCCCGGTCCGCGTGGCTTCCATATACGCGCCCAACGGGAATCCTCCCGACACCGACAAGTACAAACTCAAACTGGAATTCATGACGGCGCTGACCGCGCACGCACGCGCGCTTCTGAGACTGGAAGAACGCACCATCCTCGCTGGCGACTATAACGTCATCCCTCGTGAGGAGGATTGTTGGGATCCGCACGCCTGGGAAGGTGACGCGCTGTTCAAACCGGAAACGCGCGCGGCCTATAGAGGCATGCTGAACCTCGGTTATGCCGACGCCTATATGCAGGCCGATACGGCGGCTCACAAATATACATTCTGGGATTACCAGGCCGGCGCCTGGCAGAAGGATCACGGCATCCGCATCGATCATCTGCTGCTCTCGCCGCAGGCGGCAGATACGCTAGCAGGCGTCGAGATATTCAAGCAAGCGCGCGCACTGGAGAAGGCCAGCGATCACGTGCCGATCGCGGGGATATTTGCTGAATGATGTGGGCGCGCCCGATACCGCATTTGGTGCGGCCTTCTACAAGCTCAGGCTGACGCAGATAGGCGTCACGCTGAGCTTGTCGAGGCGGAACGCGCGGCGCGGGCGGCCCAATCAACGCTCCCCCTCGCTGTCGCCAGGCTCGCGCTCCTCTTCGGCGGGGATCGCATAACCGCCCGAGAACCAGCGATTGAGATCCAATTGGGCGCAGCGCTTTGAGCAAAACGGCCGGTAGCGCTCGTCCTTGGGCTTGCCGCAGATGACGCACATGCCGGCCGGCTCGCTCAAAGCGCCCTCGCGTCGATTTTGTCACGCGGCCAGATGGCGCCCGCGGGCGCGGCGTCGAGCGTCCAGCGCATGCCGATGCGGTTGGAGAGGTCGGCGCGCCAGTCGATCTCTCCGGCATCGAGCCAGGCCTTTGCCTCGAGCGAAATTGTACACGCGATCTGCCGGCCCGATTGGGCGCGGCCTTCCCGCTCGATTGCGCGCAACGCCATTAGCGCCACCGTCTCCACGCTCAGGCGGCCATCGCCCTCGCGCAACTGCTCATGCAGCGGTGTGCGCAATTGCGCGCGCGCCAGTTCGTAAACGCCGAAGCGGGAAAGACCGCCGAACTGCACATTCCATGGGTCGCCCGCGAAGGCGGCGCGAACCGCCTGCTCCAGTTGTTTCCGATGCCCATTCGATCGCATGGATACAAAATCGACGGCGATCAATCCGCCCAAATTCCGCAATCTGACCTGCCGCGCCATCTCTATCGCCGCGGCGACGTTGAGGTCGAGCGCGAAGCGCTCCGGATCGCCGCTTCCGGTTCGGCCACCAGCATCGACATCAATCGCCACCAACGCTGATGTCGGTTCGACGGTAAGAAGTCCGCCACCCTCGATTGGCGCCGACCGGCCCAACGCCGCTTCAATGACGGCGTCCAGTTTGAAGCGAACAGCACTGTCTGCCGGTCTGGCTGCGGCGATTTCTTCATCGCACTCCGGACGAGCGATGCGGTGGGGCGCTCCACCGTCGTGCCCAACCTCGCGCAATTCCAGCACCGCGTTCTTGCCGCGCGCAGCTTCGCGGGCGACGCTTGCTACAACGCCAATGCCCTCCGTCAGCGCCACGCACTCGCGGCCGATCCGCGCCTGCCCGTCTGCGCCCAGTGGCAAAAAGCCCTGCCCTTGGCGCAGTCCAAGATCCAGAAATGCGCCACGTCGGCGTTTGTCGATTTCACGCACCCGCGCCACGTAAAGCTCACCCCAGCGCGCACGCGCGCCTTCGTCACTCGTGCGCGCAATCCGAAGCGCGATCGGTTTGCCGGCGCGCACAAGGGCTTCGCGTACTTCGCCGACAGAAGCGTCACGCCAAATTTCCAGCGGCTCGCTCACGACTGCGCCTCCAGGAGATTGGCGGTTTCGTAGAGCGGCAAGCCGACAACCCCCGAATAGGAGCCTATGATTGACACGATAAAGCGCGCCGCCAACCCCTGCGCAGCGTAGCCGCCAGCTTTGCCGCGCCACTCCATCGAGGCGACGTAAACCTCCAGTTCGCCGGACGACACCCGCTTGAAAGCCACGCGCGTTTCAACAAGTCGCCGCCGCGCACCGCCAGCGGCCGTCTTCAGCGCCACTGCAGTGTAAACTCGGTGTCCGCGCCCCGATAAAAGCGCCAAGCACTCGCGCGCTTGAGCCTCGGTCTCCGCTTTCGGCAGAATGCGGCGGCCAACCGCCACCACCGTGTCCGCAGCCAGCACTCGCGCGCCCGGAGCATCGACCGCCAACGCTTTGGCCACAGCCAGCCGCAACGCCAGCAGGCGCGGCGTCTCGCCCTTGAGCGGGGTTTCATCGATGTCGGCGGACATGACCCGGTCGGGGGTCACGCCAATTTGCGCCAGCAATTCGAGCCGGCGCGGGCTTGCGCTCGCCAACACCAGAGGCGCGCTCATGCTCGTTTCGTCAGCCCCAGACGCTGCGCAATCGTTTTGTCAATCATGCGCGGAGGCAAGTTTCGCGGCAGCACCGCGTCCATGAACGGTCGTCTCAGGATTTCGTAGCGTGTCTTTGGTGACGGCGAAGTGAATGCACGCCAAACCAGAGCGCCGACTGCCGACGGCTCGAGCCCAGTGCGTCCGGCATTCATGAAGTACTCGTACACCGCGCGCGCCGCTTTGCCGTAGGGCGTGTTCGAGAGGCGCTCGATCTGAGTTTCGTCCGCCTTATCCCAGATCGGTGTTTTGATCGCTCCAGGTCCAATCACGATCACATCGACGCCGAATACCATGAGTTCGCGCCGCAGCGATTGCGAATAGCCTTCGAGAGCGAACTTGGAGGCCGAGTACGGCCCCGCGAACGGGCTCCCGAACTTGCCGCCAACGGAAGAGATCATAACGATCCTGCCTGGCGGCCCGTTGCGATCGGGGTCAGCGCCCAACAACGGCGCGAAGGCGCGCACGCAATTGTGAACGCCGAACAAATTGGTTTCGAACTGCCGGCGCAGATCGTCATTCTCGACGTAAAGCAGCGGTCCGCTGACTGCGATCCCGGCATTGTTTAACAGCCCGAACAGGCGGCGTTTGCCCAATGCGGTCGCAACCTGCTCAGCGCCAGCGTTCACCGCCGCTTCGTCGGCGACGTCGAACAGGAGCGGGGTCACCGCTGCGCCGAACTCGCTTTTCAGTCCATCGGCGTCGGCTTGCTTGCGCACGCTGGCGAACACGTGCGCGCCCTCGCGCACAGCTTTCGCCGCCGCGGCGCGGCCTATGCCGGTTGAGGCGCCGGTGACGACGATGGCGCGGTCGAGCGATCCTTTGGTCATTTGAACCTGTACGTCACGCGTCCCTTGGTTAGATCGTAGGGCGACATCTCCACCAGCACCTTGTCGCCGGCCAGCACGCGGATGCGGTTCTTGCGCATCTTGCCGGCGGTGTGGCCGATGATCTCGTGGCCGTTCTCCAATTGGATGCGGAACGTCGCGTTGGGCAACAGCTCCAACACGGTCCCGGCGAACTCCAGCAATTCCTCTTTCGCCATTCTCTCCTCATGATTCAGCAAAGGCGCGCCGCTTATAGGGCGACCGGACTAGCCCGTCGATGGGCGCTGGAAACGGGCGGCTATCCGCTTTTCGAGGCCGTCCCTGACCAGTCGGAACTCTTCAAGCACCCGATCGCGCGGGCCTTCCGCAAGGGAGGGATCGAAAGTCGGCCAATATTCCGCCGCCAGGCTCAATTGGGGGATCAACGCCAAGGCGTGGTGGTGCGCCTCTGGACTGAGAGACACGATCAGATCGAAGGGTCCCTGTTCGTTCTCCTCGAACCAGGAAAACGTCTTCGGGCGGTGGCTGGAGAGATCTCCCCCGATTTCGTCCAAGATCGCGGCAGCCATCGGATGCGCACCCGCGCCTGGCCGGATTCCGGCGCTAGCGACCATGACGAGCGGCCCGAAGCGCAGCCGCATCAATTCGGCGGCCATCGGCGAGCGGATCGTGTTGTGCGTACAGGCAAAAAGCACCGCCCGGACCATGTCGCGCCCGGACACAATCAGCCCCGCACATGCAGAGCGCAGACCAGGGTGAACAGCCGCCGTGCGGTTTCCAGATCTAGCTTGAAGCGCGCCGCCATCGCCTCCATCAGCATTTCCGCAGCCTCGTTGTGCAGTCCGCGCCGACCCATATCGATGGCCTCGATCTGACTAGGCGTCGAGGCGCGGATGGCTGCGTGATAACTTTCGCAGAGGAGCAGATAGTCCTTGATCGTTTTGCGTAGCGTCGCCATTGGCAGGTGATGCGCGCATAGCGGCGCACGCGCGGCGTCGTGGACCTCAAACGTCAAGCGCCCTTCCGAGTGCGAGAGTCTGAGTGCGTAGGGGCCGCTTTCTTCCGCGCCGATTACCGTGAACGAGTTGTTCTCGCTCAAATCGAACAAAGCGATGCGCCGTTCGTGCTCGGCGTTGGGCGACGCCGGCGCAAGCGATTGCTGATCTAGTACAATCTCGAATAGACGATGGCGCTCCTCGCTCATTGCGCCGCATCATGCCTGGTCATGATCGGGACGGCGCGGCGTTCGCCACGGATCGCCCAAATCAAGCAGCACCGCATCCAAGCACTCGACCTCAAGTACGATCGCCCCGCCGCCGGCCAGCATCAAGGTGACGACGCCCCCAGGGGGCTCCGGCGCCGGCGTGAAGCTGACAGAAAGCACCGCCGCCAGCGCCTCGCTTGCGTCATGGCGTACGTTTCGGCTTTTCACGCTGAGCACGCCTTCAAACGAAAGCGCCGCGCGAACCCGTTCAAACGGACCTTTCTCCCCGGCCGCCTCCCAGCGAAACCGGTTCATCAGCGCCAGAAAGCGGCGTGCTTTTGGCTCGTACTTAAGCTCGCCGACGCGCACCAACGCGTCCTGCACCGCAGCCGCGACAATCTCAAGGTCAGCAGCGTCTTCCGCCAGCAACTTCAAATGCTGCGCCACAGTTCAATCCGCCCCTTCGCCTTTGTCCCGCGCGTGCATCACTCGCCGCTTTCGCGTACAATCTGCGCGCCACATTGGGCTAGTTTGGCCTCTAGATTCTCGAAGCCTCGATCGAGATGATATACTCGATTCACCTGCGTGTGCCCTTCCGCCGCAAGGCCCGCGATGACAAGGCTCACCGACGCGCGCAGATCGGTCGCCATGACCGGAGCGCCGATCAGGCGCTCCACGCCTGCAACCACCGCCTCGTTGCCGTGCACCGCGATTTGCGCCCCCAACCGCGTGAGTTCCGGCGCGTGCATGAAACGGTTCTCAAAGATTGTCTCGCGAATGCGAGACTGGCCGTCGGCCAAGCACATCAGCGCCATGGCTTGCGCCTGAAGGTCGGTCGGAAACCCCGGGAATGGCTCGGTTTCGAAATCCACCGCGGCCAAGCGTTTGCCGTTGCGCTTTACCCGTAAGCCGCGCGCCTCCGCCTCGATGCCGACGCCGGCTGCGCGCAGAAATTTCATCAGGGCCGCATGGTGTTCGAAACGAGCGCCCTGAAGCAATACCTCTCCGCCCGCGGCGGCGACCGCTATGGCGTAAGTGCCAGTTTCGATGCGATCGGCCACCACCTTGTGCTTAGCGCCCTTGAGGCTGGCGACTCCGACAATTCTGATTTCGCTCGAGCCCGCGCCTTCGACGCGAGCGCCCATCGCGTTGAGGCACTCGGCAAGGTCGGCAATCTCCGGCTCTTGCGCTACATTACGTAACACCGTGTCGCCTTTGGCCAACACCGCCGCCAGCATCGCGTGCTCAGTGGCGCCGACCGAAACGAGGGGAAAGGTGATGTCGGCGCCGCGCAGACCACGCAACGCCGCCGCCTTGACATAACCCTGCTCGATATGGACGTCCGCGCCCATCGCCTCGAACGCCTTCAGATGGAGATCCACCGGACGTGCGCCGATGGCGCATCCCCCGGGCAAGGACACCGTGGCGTGCCCAACGCGCGCTAGCAGCGGACCAAGCACATTGAACGAGGCGCGCATTTTTCGCACCTGGTCATACGGCGCGATTGTCGAGCCCACCTCAGCGGCATGCAAGCGAAGCGTTCGCGCTTCACGTATCCAGGCGATCTCGACGCCAAGCGTTAAAAGCAATTGCGCCATAAAGCGGGTGTCGGCGAGGTCGGGCATGTTCTCGAGCACGAGCGGCTCAGCCGATAGCAGCGCCGCCGCCTGCAGTTTCAGCGCCGAATTCTTGGCCCCGTAGATGGGGATAGTTCCGTGGAGGGGCGCTCCGCCCGTTATGGCGATCCTGTCCATGTCTCGCTTTCGATTTCCCCGGCGGCGCGGTTATGAAACGCGCCCGCGCCGCGCGCAAGCAGACACCTAAGAACGCGGCTGCTTTGGCTGGGGCCGCGGTTTGCCCGCGCCCTTGGCTGCTTTGCGCCGCGCTATGTTGCGTTTGAGGGCGTCGGCTAGGCGGTCTTGACGGTCTTTGCTTGGCGGCTGCTTCATTTTTGACGACCCAGTATCGACCCCTGTTGCTAACAGGGCTAAACTGCCCCTGGGGACGCGCGGACCATGACCGTAGAAGCACAGCCTGCGCAAGCGTTCAGCCATTCTGGCAAATTCTTCGACGTCCTGGGCCTGGCGCTCAAGAACGCCTTCCTCTCCATTATCAGCTTGACGCTGTACCGGTTCTGGGCCCGCACATCGATGCGGCGCCGGGTCTGGTCGCGTGTGTGGATTATGGGCGATCCGCTTGAATATACCGGTAAAGCGGGGGAACTGGTTCGCGGCTTCCTCATCGCCGTGCCGACATTTTTCCTGCCCGCAGTCTTCGTTTTTTACGTCGCGCCGTTCGCGTTATCGAGGAGCGCTGCGGGCTGGCTGTTGTTTGGGTTCTACGTGGTGAGCGTGCCGCTGGTGTCGGCTGCACGCTATTGGATGCGCCGCTACCAGCTGTCGCGAACCCGCTGGCGCGGCATCAAGCTCGGGCTCGCGGGCTCGGGCTGGTCATTTGCGTTCGCCTCTTCGGGCTGGACCTTGCTGCAAATCTTGTCGCTGGGTTGGTTCACGCCGGCTGCCCGCATCAACCGGGCGCGCCTGCTCTGGTCAAACGCGCGTTTCGGCGACCAAGCCTTTGAGTTCATCGACGACGGCAAGAGTCCACAGAAAGGCATGTGGTGGCCGTTCGCGCTTGGGTGGTTTGCATTCCCGCTCGCGTATTTCATCAGTCTGCTTGCGGTGTTCTTCGGCTACGCCATGGCCATCGGCGGCGGACCAATGCCTAATCCGAGCGACAATCCAGTGGTGTTTGTGCTGCTGGCGCTGGGCGCCGTCGTTTTGATGTTTCTGCTCATGGTGTTTTTCTGGGCGCCCTACAACGCGGCGGCTATGAACCGGATCGCCTCGCTGATTTCACTCGACGGCGCTCGGTTCCGCCTGCGCGCCAAGACTTTCTCGCTGTTTCTCGTAAGCATCGCGGGAATTTTGATTTGGGTGTTTTCGCTCGGTTTTCTGGCGCCGCTGGCGGGGTTCCTGCAGGTGCGTTACGTGATCGCCCGCCTGGAAATCATTGGCGAGCCGCGCTTTGCAGAAATCGGCCAGAGCATTGTCGAAGCGCCGCGAGCGGGCGAGAGCCTGGGTGAAGCGTTTGATCTCGACATGGGCGTGGGGGTCATCTGATGGACGGGCGCTATGCTGACGGCCGCGCCGCCATCACCACAATTGTTGCCTGCCAACTCGGCACGGACGCACTGACCTTTGCGGCGCCGTCTGGCCAACAGGTTTGGCCCTACGCCAATCTTGCCCGCGCCGATGATGGCAATCGAAGCATTGTCCTTAAGCACAAGCGCGACACTGGCGAACGATTGAGCCTGGATTGGGATGCGAGAACGGCGTTGCGTGCGGCTGCGCCGCATCTCTTTCGCGCACGCGCCCAAGGCGTTGAGAGCTTGCGCACACTGGGCTTGGTGGTGGCGGCGGCATGGACGCTTGCGATCGGGTTTATCGTTGGGGTGCCGCTGGCGGCGGGGCCGATCGCC
This sequence comes from Terricaulis sp., assembly GCA_040080225.1. Taxonomy (GTDB): domain Bacteria; phylum Pseudomonadota; class Alphaproteobacteria; order Caulobacterales; family Aquidulcibacteraceae; genus Vitreimonas. The sequence continues at coordinate 1,545 of JBEBIU010000016.1, read as the reverse complement.
GATATCGTCCCGGCGAGATACCGGGCGCAAATCGCCCTGATCTCCTGGTCGCAGATCGACGCCATCGCCCAGGTTTGCCACGACAGCGACGACGGGCAGAAAATACTCGACGATCTCGCGCAACGTCTGATGGCCGGGTCTGATGTTTCTCAGCGCGAGGAAGTCTGGGTGTCGATCCTATCGACGCCGGGCTTGCTTTACCCCAATGCCTTCGCGCTGCCGGACAATTCAATCATCGTCACGGACGATCTTATCGCGATGGCGCAACACCCAGACGAACTTGCCGGCGTGCTTGCGCATGAGATCGCGCATATCGAGCACAATCATGTGATGAAGAACGTCATTCGAAGCATCGGCGCTGGCATCTTTTTCGATATCGTGTTCGGAGGCGCAGGCGCCGGCCAAGCGATCGCGATCGCCACCGTCAATCTGGCCAGCCTGCGCTTCAGCCGCGAAGATGAAGCCGACGCCGACGCGCGCGGGCTTGAATATCTCTCGACCGCCAAGATCGACGCGGCTGGATTTGCGAGACTGTTCCACCGTCTGGAGGCGCTGGCGAAAGACATGGGCGGGGAAGAGGCGCCGCTGCTCTTGTCGAGCCACCCCGCCAGCGACGCCCGCGCCCGCGCCGCTGAGGCCCAAGCCGGCCGCGGCGTTGCACCCTCAATGAGCGACCGCGACTGGCGCATCGTGCGCCAAGCCTGCGGGGGCGATCCAGAGCCTACCCCAGCCGACTGATCTGGCGTTCCGCGGGCTTCCCAGGCAACCCGGCGCAGGCTAGAAGCCCCGCTTCGCCGGCCGCCGCGGTAGCTCAGTGGTAGAGCGCACCCTTGGTAAGGGTGAGGTCGAGAGTTCAATCCTCTCCCGTGGCACCATGGTTTTGTTAGCTTTTTCCCAAACGGTACGCGTTCAGTTAGACCTTTCGCCACACCAACGCGACCCGTAAGCCCGGGGCGGCGTTTTCGAGGACAAGGCCGGCGTCGTGAAGGCGCGCTATTGCGGCGACGATCGCAAGACCGAGACCCGCGCCGGGCGTGGAGCGGCTTTTGTCGAGACGGATGAACGGCTCAAGAATCCGTCCACGGTCGTCCGCGGAGACCCCAGGACCGTTGTCGGCCACTTCGAGGCGAGTTTCTGTCGGCCTAGACCGGAGCCGAACGAGGATTGTCGCATCCGCTCCGGCATGGCGCATGGCGTTCTCGATGAGATTGGCCAGCGCCTGCGCGACCAGATCGTCATCGCCGTTGACAGGCGCCGCATCATCGAGATCGACGCGCAAAGTCTGCCCGGCAGCTTCGATGTCCGGGCGATAGGCATCGACGACGCGCTCAACCAGAGAAACGAGATCAAGTGCGGCGAACCGGCTCCGCGCCGAGCCCGCCTCGATTTCCGACAGGCGCAACATCGCCGCGAAAGTGCGCAAAATCCCGTCGATCTCATTTTGCGCGAGACGGATGGCCTCCTGGGCGGCAGCGGGATCGGGCGAAGCCGCGGCCACTTCGAGCTTCTGACGAACATGGGTGAGCGGCGTACGGAGGTCATGGG
>JBEBIU010000119.1:0-8727 GCA_040080225.1 Terricaulis sp. | reverse complement strand
TCAAGCCAGTGCTGCGTGCGGCTCTCGTGGAGCGAATAAAGGCCGCGCTTGGCAGGGGCGCCAGTGTTCAGGATGCGGCGGCGGCGCAGCAGGACGATGAACGCGCGCTAACCGGCCTGCGGGTGCTGGTGGCGGAAGACAACCCCATCAATGCGTTGCTGGCGCGCACGCTGCTTACGCACGCTGGCTGCACGGTGCGCCTGGCTCAAGACGGTGAAGAAGCGGTCGCTGCTGCTGCGGTGGAGGCGTTCGATCTGGTGTTGCTCGACATCCGCATGCCGCGCCTGGACGGTATCGGCGCGGCGCAGCGCATCCGGGCGGGAGGGGGCCCCTGCGCCCAGGCGCCGCTAGTGGCGCTCACCGCCGACGCCGGCGAAGAAGAGCGGACGCTCGCGCTCCGCGCTGGCATGGACGATTTTCTGACCAAGCCGATCGACGCTAGCCGCCTGCTGGCGGTCGCGGCGCGCTTTACCGGGCGAGGAAACGTGGCCAGGGTCGTGGCCGACGGCCTTCCCAAGTTCAACAAAGGCATCTCGCCATGACCGCGATCGCAGCATCCTCGCCGATCCCTTCAACGACTCGGCTCCTCTGGATTGCCACGGCGCTGGGATTTGCTGCGGGGCTGCCTTATTCGCTGCTCGTTGGTTCGATGGGCGTATGGCTCACCAATGCGGGAGCGGGATTCGGCGCCATCGGCGCACTGTCCTGGATCGCGCTATTTTATGCGTTCAAGTTCATCTGGTCGCCGGCGTTCGATTGGGTCATGCCGCCCTTCGTCAACACAATCGGGCGCCGCCGCGCTTGGATCGCGCTTTGTCAGGTTATCGTCGTGCTTTGCCTGTTCGGCATGACGCTTTTTGATCCGCGCACGAGCCTGCTGGCGTTCGCCGCGCTCGCCGTAATTGCATCATTCGCGTCGGCGAGCCAGGACATCGTGATCGACGCCTGGCGCATCGAAACGGCACAAGACGACAAGCAACTCGACTCCATCACCGTGCGTTATCAACTTGGTTATCGGCTTGCCGCGATCATCGGCGGCGCGCTAGCGTTGCTTTTGGCGGACGTGTGGGCGGTCGAGCATGCGCAGCGTTATAGCGCGACCGAACCCGGCGAGATGGCCGGCCAGTATGGTGCGCTGACGCTCGAAGCGGACGGAGACTTCGCCTACGTGCTCGATCCGGGCAACGCAGCAATCGTTGCGCTTACCGCCGATAACCCGCCCCTGGAGGAGCGTTTCGTAATTCCGGCTTCCGTCAACGGCGACGCTGTCGAACCCGCAATTCTCAAGCTCACAATCGCGCCGCCCGAGGAAGGCCCCACGATCAAGGTCGAGTCGGGGGACACCAATGTCTTCAGCGGCTTGATAAGAACTGAGCGCCCGGGACCTGAAGTCGATGGCGCCACAGTATCGGGAAATGCCTTCCTCGACCTAGCGTCCGGCTGGCCCACGATCTGGACGCTCATGGCTGTGCTCATGGCGATCGCGGTGTTCGCCACGCTCGCCGCGCCCGAGCCGCTGCTTGCGCCCAAAACCGAAAGCGCCGTTGCGCCAGACCCCGAGGCACGCCGGCTCCGACGCCTGGCGGTGTGGCCGGTCGCCATTGGCTGGGCAGGGGCGGGTGCGGCACTGCTGGGCTTCATGTTCTACACTTTGGCCGACCCAAGCGCGAGCGCCGCCCAGTTTAGGGATGCAGCGACGCCATGGATTTTGCTGGTGACGGTGGGCATGCCGTTGGCGATCTCCTTCTGGCTCGCGCGCAAGCCGGGAGCGCTGGAGACCGGCGGCGGAGCCAAGAGTTTCACCGATATCTTGTACGAGCGTGTGCTCGCGCCGCTGGCCGATATCGTCAAGCGCTATTGGCTGTGGGCGCTCCCGATCCTGGCGCTGGCGATGACGTACAGGATTGCCGATTCGATCTGGGGCTCATTCGCCAACCCGTTCTACCTCACTATTCTCCAGCACTCGAATTCGGATGTTGCGGTGGCGTCGAAGATGGTCGGTGTGGCGGCGACCTTAGGCGGCATTGCCCTCGGGGGATTGGCGCTGCTCTGGATCGGGCGCATGCCGGCACTCATTCTCGGCGGGCTGGTCGCCGCGGGAACTAATTTGCTCTATGCCGATCTCGCGCACGGCGGCGCGGGCACGCAGGCGGTGTTGGACGCCACCGGGCTTGGTTCGCTGTTTGCCTCGTTACTCTCGGGCTTCGTCGGCTCGGTGCAAGCCACGGGCGCCACGATTTTCGATGGCGTCACGTTGGGCGACGGGCTCACGCGGCTCACATCCGTTATTCTGATGGAGAACTTGGCCGGGGGCTTCGCCAGTGCGGTGCATGTGGCTTGGCTATCTTCGATCGTGAACAAGAATTACGCGGCGGTTCAATATGCTTTGCTGTCGTCACTGGCGCTGCTGATCGGTGTTATTTTCAGGCCGCGGATCGGCGCTTTTGTCGATGAAGTGAAGAACCAGGGCTTGCCGGCGCAGGCGGAGCGGTTTTCCGAAGTTTTCGTATTTGCGGCCTGGGTGGGGTTAGTCGCGGTTGTGCTGGCAGGGTTGGAATGGTGGCGGCAGAGCCGGGGGAAACAGGCGGTGCAATCGGCGACGAATGCAAAGGGGCGGGACGAGCAACGCAAGTTACGCGGGGCGTTTCTCAACAATCTTGCCGTCGCCACTGCAGTGGCGGCGTTCTTGCGACCCCTAATCAAACTGACTGAAGGGATTCCGCTGGCGACCGGTGACTTCGCAGCTCTTCTCATTCTGGGCTTGTCGAGCTATATGTTACATACGCTGGCCCGTTTGGAAGTCCGGAGGATGGAAGCATGATGCCGGAGATTGTCGTGGCTGTGTTTGTTCTTCTTCTTGGCGGCGCCGTGGCGCTCTCCGGCGAACTGGACGAACGCCGTTGGCGGCGCGAAGCGGAGGCGCGGCGCGCGCAGGAGACCGCTGCCGAATGATGCGAACGCCCCGCTAACGCCCCACCGCCTGAAACGCCGCCAGTGCTGCAAACGTAACGACATCCGACACAGCGCCGCCCAACGGTGCGATCTGGATTGGGCTCGACAGCCCAGTGAGCACGGGCCCGATCACGGTGGCGCCGCCTGCGGTGGTGAGCAGGCTCGTGGCGATGGACGCGGAATGCAGCGCCGGCATGACCAACACGTTCGCCGGCTCCGAAAGGCGCGAGAAGGGGTAGAGTTCGCGCATATTCTCGTGCAGCGCGACGTCGACGTTCATCTCGCCTTCGTACTCGAAGTCGATGTCCTCGCGCCGGTCGAGCAGGGCGACGGCGTCGCGGATTTTTTCCGAGCGCTCCATGCGCGGATTGCCGAAGTTCGAGTGCGAGAGCAGCGCCACCCGCGGCGTCGCGCCGAACTGTCTCGCCATCGCCGCGGCCTGTATCGTGATCTGCGCAAGCTCCTCCGCATTGGGAAATTCGCAGACGGCGGTGTCGGCCACGAACAACGTGTGGCCTTTCATGAGGATCACCGACATGCCCATGACTCGCTCGCCGCGCATGGGGTCGATCGCTTTCAGGATGTCGTCAAGCGCGGTGGCGTAATTGCGCGTCACCCCGGTGACCATGCCGTCGGCGTGGCCGGCTGCGATCATGCAAGCCGCGAAAACGTTGCGGTCCTGATTGACCAAACGCTGCGCGTCGCGATGCAACGTCCCCTGCCGCTGTAGACGCTTGTACAGAAAATGGCTGTAGGCGTCGTTGTGTTCGGAAACTCTGGCGTTGACGATGGAGAGATCGGCATTCTCGGGCACGCCGACTTGAGCCATGTTGGCGCGGACAAGTTCCTCGCGACCAACTAGGACAGCGCGCCCAAGGCCCAGTTCCTGAAAAGAAAAAGCGGCGCGAATCACGGTTGGCGACTCGCCCTCCGCGAACACGATGCGTTTCGGTACGCGCCGCACCGATGTTTGCACGCGCTGGATCATCGCCGCGGTCGGATCGAGCCTCTGCTGCAGGCTGTGTTTGTAGGCCTCGATATCGGGAATGGTCTTACGCGCGACGCCGGACTCCATCGCCGCTTGCGCCACATAAGGCGGGATCTCCGAAATCAGCCGCGGATCGAAGGGCGAGGGGATGATGTAGTCGGGCCCGAATTTGAGTCGTCGCCCCTGATACGCAGCCGCCACCTCGTCGGGCACATCCTGCTTGGCGAGCACCGCCAGTGCGCGAGCAGCGGCGATTTTCATCTCCTCGTTGATGGTGCGGGCGCGGACGTCGAGCGCGCCGCGAAAGATGTAGGGAAAGCCTAGCACGTTATTGACTTGGTTCGGGTAGTCCGAGCGGCCGGTCGCCACGATCGCGTCATCGCGCGTCGCGTGCACGTCCTCCGGCGAAATCTCCGGATCGGGGTTGGCCATGGCGAAAATGATGGGTCTCTTGGCCATCGACTTGACCATTTCCTTGGAGACCGCGTCAGCGACGGAGAGTCCCATGAATACGTCAGCGCCTTTCATCGCGTCGGCCAAAGTTCGCGCCTTGGTGTCGATGGCATGCGCGGTCTTGTACTGATCCATGCTCTCGGTGCGGCCGCGATAGACGACGCCTTTGGAATCACAGACGATGACGTTGTCGTGTGGCACGCCAAGGCGTTTGATGAGGCCAATGCAGGAGAGGCCGGCGGCGCCAGCGCCATTCACCACAACCTTGATCTCGTCGAGACGCCGGCCCGTCAGTTCACACGCATTCAGCAGCCCGGCCGCGGCAATGATGGCCGTGCCATGCTGGTCGTCATGAAAAACCGGAATGTCGAGTTCATCGCGTAGCCGGCCCTCGATGATGAAGCACTCGGGGCTCTTGATGTCCTCCAGATTGATGCCGCCAAATGTGGGGCCGATATTGCGGACGGTGGTAATGAACTCTTCAACGTCTTGGGTCGTGACCTCGATGTCGATCGAGTCGACATCGGCGAAGCGCTTGAACAGGACGCACTTGCCTTCCATCACCGGCTTGGAAGCGATGGCGCCAAGGTTGCCGAGGCCGAGGATTGCCGTACCGTTCGAAATCACCGCGACAAGATTGCCCTTCGAAGTGTAATCGTAGGCCTTGTCGGGGTCGGCGGCGATGGCTTTGACGGGAACCGCCACGCCCGGCGAATACGCCAGCGACAAATCACGCTGCGTCGCCATCGGCTTGGTCGGCGTGATGGATATCTTGCCTGGCGTGGGCAGGCGGTGGAATGCGAGCGCTTCGGCGTCGCTGAAGGTCTGCTTTTGGTCAGGCATGGAATCGTGGCTCGTCGTTTGGCGTGCGGGGCGCACCCTAGCTTTGGGCGGCGCCTCGTCAATGGAAGTCCGAGGCGGGACCGGCTAAAGCATCGCGGTGGCCGATTCCACGCATCCCCTAGCGCCCCGCGCAACGCCGTTCATGGCGCAATACCTCGCATCGAAAGCCGAGCACCCTGATGCTCTGCTGTTCTTTCGCATGGGTGATTTCTACGAAATGTTCTTCGAAGACGCGGAGCGCGCTGCGGCCGCGCTTGGGATCGCCCTGACCAAACGCGGCCAGCATGGCGGCGATCCGATACCCATGGCTGGCGTTCCTTGGCACCAGGCGGAAGGGTATCTGGCCAAATTGATCCGCGCTGGTTTCAAGGTTGCGGTGTGCGAGCAATTAGAAGACCCCGCGGAGGCTAAAAAACGCGGCGCCAAATCCATCGTGCGGCGCGGCGTCGTGCGCGTGGTTACCCCTGGCACCCTCACGGAAGAAGGGCTGCTCGATGCGCGCGCAGCGAACCGGCTTGCGGCTGTTGTGTTTGCTGGCGAACGCGCGGCGATTGCGTGGGCCGATGTGTCCACCGGCGCGTTTGAAGCACGGGAGTTGGGGGCGGGCGAGATCGAGGAAGAGGTCGTGGCGTTGGCGCCCGCCGAAATTCTCGCTTGCGAGGGCGAAGAAAAGAGGCTCGGCGAAGCGGTGCGCGGCATCGGCGCCACGTTGACGCTCCGGCCGGCTGTGAAGGCGGACGCGAGAGCCGCAGCGCGGCGCCTCCAAGCCGCGTTTGAAGTGGCGGCGCTGGATTCGTTTGGCGATTTCTCCGCGGCGGAAGTGTCGGCCATGGGCTTGCTGCTCGACTACATCGAACTGACCCAGGTGGGCGTCGCGCCTAAGCTAACGCCGCCCAAGCGAAGCCCTGCGCGCGCGTTCATGGCGATTGATGCCGCAACCCGCGCAGCCCTTGAGCTTGAGCGCTCCGTGCGCGGGGGCCGCGACGGCTCGTTGCTTGCTTGCGTCGATCACACCGTAACAGCGGCTGGGGGCCGCATGCTCGCCGAGCGTTTGAGCCGGCCGTTGATGGATGTCGGGTTGATCGCCGCGAGACTCGACTCAGTGCAATTCTTCCTGGACGCGACGGATCGCCGTCGCGGCGTGCGGCAGGAATTGCGCGCTGGTGGCGACCTTGCCCGCGCGCTCACGCGGCTGATGTTGGGGCGGGGCGGGCCGCGCGATTTGGCCCAATTGCGCGACGGGCTTAACGCGGGCGACCGCGCCGCCGCGCGCTGTGCTGATTTTGGCCAGGACATTCCTGCTGAGATTGCGCGTGCAGCGGACGCACTCTCGCTTGCGCAGCATGCGGCATGCGCAGGCTTTGTGGAAATGCTCGATCGTGCGCTCGCGCCGGAATTGCCGTTGTTCGCGCGCGACGGCGGTTTCATTGCCCCCGGCTACGATCCCGCACTGGATGAGTTTCGCGCGCTTCGCGACGATAGCCGCAAGGTGATCGCCGCGCTGCAGGCTGAGTACGCGGAAGCGACCGCGATCCCGTCCCTGAAGCTCAAGCACAACAACGTCCTCGGCTATCATATCGACGCGACCAGCAAGCAAGCTGAAGCGCTGATGGCGCCGCCGCTCAACGCGCGCTTCGTTCACCGCCAGACCAATGCCGGATCGGTGAAATTCACCACCAATGAATTGATCGCGCTGGACGCCAAGATCGCGCGCGCGGGCGATGCGGCGTTGGCGCGTGAGCTGGAATTGTTCAAGGAACTGGCGGGGAGCGCTGCGGCTTGCGAACTGGACATCCGCGCCGCTGCTGAAGTGCTTGCGGTGCTGGATGTTTCCGCCGCGCTCGCTGAGTGGGCCGAGGAGGTGGGCGCAACGCGCCCGCTTGTGGACGAGAGCGCAGCACTTCTGGCGGAAGGCGCGCGCCACGCGGTGGTAGAAGCCGGCGTGCGCCGCGAGGGGCAGGGATTTACGCCCAACGATGCGCGCTTGGACGCCGAGGGGAGAAGCGGGCCGCGGCTCCTGGTTGTCACCGGACCAAATATGGCCGGCAAGAGCACCTATCTGCGCCAGATCGCGCTACTTGCGGTGTTGGCGCAGGCGGGCTCGTTCGTGCCGGCGAAGAAATTGCGCATCGGCATTGTCGATCGCGTGTTTGCGCGCGTCGGCGCGTCGGACGATTTGTCCCGCGGGCGCTCGACCTTCATGACCGAAATGGTTGAGACTGCCGCCATTTTGAACCAGGCCAGTCCGCGTTCGCTGGTGGTGCTGGACGAAATCGGCCGCGGCACCGCCACGTTTGACGGGCTCGCCATTGCCTGGGCGGTGGCGGAACATCTGCATGAAGCGAACCGATGCCGCGCCGTGTTCGCCACGCACTATCACGAGCTTACCCGCCTCGCCGAAAAGCTTGAAGCGGGCGCCAATGCGCATTTGCGTGCGCGCGAATGGAAGGGCGATCTGATTTTCCTGCACGAGGTGGCGCCAGGTTCGGCTGATCGCTCCTATGGGATACAAGTCGCCAAGCTCGCTGGCTTGCCCAAAAGCGCGCTGGAGCGGGCGCGTGCGGTGCTCTCACGACTGGAGGCCAGCGGCGGCGCTGCGCGGGTGCAGATCGCCGACGATCTTCCTCTGTTCGCGCAGATGGTCGAGGAGGCTGCGCCGTCCGCGCTGAAAGCAGCGCTCGCGGCGCTCAATCCCGATGCACTTTCGCCGAAGGAAGCCCTCGACCGCCTCTACGAACTCAAGGCCTTGTTTGAGGCTGCTGCTGTTCCTGGGGATCGGTAAGCATGCCGGGGCGGCTGCGAACCGTATCGTTGGCGTCTTGGATGGCCATGCCTTGGACAATGCCCTCGCGGGTGCGGTCGGCAATCCTGCCTTCGGAATTATCCTGAACCATGATGGTCAGCATGACCCCCATCAGCGCGCCAATCGCCAGCCCGGTCACGCCCCAGAGCGAGGCCGCGAACCAATAGGCCGAGGCGCGCTCGCTCTTGATGCGCTGGGCGAACAATTTCTGGTCGGTAAGCGCTTCCATGTTCGCCCGGGCCGGATGATCGGTGACCTGGTGGTCGTCATCGACTGGCGTCAGCCGAATAGTCTTTCCGCCCTTGCGCTGCATCGAAGGTAACTCCAAGAGCCCATCCGCTCCCCGACTATTTGGCGGCGTCGGCGAACCGAGGCAAGTTGTGCCGCTGCGAATATCTACCGGACGCCCCGCGCTGCGCCCGAAAAGCCACGGCGTGATTGGCGCTAAGGATTGGACCATAACATGCCCGCGCTGAAAAAAATAGCGCAACTTGAAGAGGTTGTGGGTCGTCTTGCGCTCCAGGTAGGCCTCGCGGCGGCGAAGGACGCAGCCGAGCGCCGGCGGTTGTTCAAGGAGGCGCTGGAGGACGGGCGCGCCGCTGCGGGGGCGCTTCTCGAGGGAGGGAGGGCCGACGGCTGGCGCGCGGCGCGCCTGCTTAGTGACGTGACCGATGTAATCACGGCGGCG
>JBEBIU010000015.1:0-37003 GCA_040080225.1 Terricaulis sp. | reverse complement strand
TCTGTCATCGCTGCGCGATGACAGCTCCCCCATCGAGGGGGAGCAGGTGCGTGAAGCCGTGGGCGGAAGATGATGACCTTCATCTGCTCTGTCTGCGGAGGCGAGCACAGTGAACTGCCGGCGCTTGCGCTATTCCGGCCTGACCATTGGCTGAGCTTCTCTCCCGAGCAGCAACTGGAGGGTGAGCTGACATCGGATTGGTGCATGACTCCAGATGGACACTACTTCGTGCGCTGCTCGCTGTTGCTGCCCATCGATGGCGCGCCAGACAGGACGTTCGCATTCGGAGTGTGGTCATCGCTCAGCGAAGATAACTTCAAGCATTATGTGCTCGCGTTCAATGACAAGGGCCAATCGAAACTCGGGAACATGTTCGGTTGGCTCTCAAATGAGCTGCCTGGCGATTTCGCTGGCTCACTACATCTCAAGTGTCAGGTCTGGCCGCAAGATGATCGTCAGCGACCGCTGATCGAGCTTGAGCCGACCGACCATCCGTTGGCGCGTGCCCAACGAGAGGGTATCTCGTTCGAATACGCGCAGCGACTGGCGCACGAGCATGGGGCAATATGAAACTCAAATCCACCATCGATCCAAACTCCGAAGCCTTCGCCAAGAACGCCGCGCATCACCGCGCGTTGGCGGAGCAACTGCGCGAGCGCACCGCGGAGATCGCGCTTGGCGGTCCCGAGGAGAGCCGCGCGCGCCACACCAAGCGCGGCAAGCTCTTGCCCCGCGAGCGCGTGGAGCGCCTGCTCGATCCGGGCGCCCCGTTTCTGGAAGTGGGCGCGCTCGCCGCTTACGGGCTCTACCACAACGAAGCGCCGGCGGGCGGCGTCATCACGGGCGTTGCCCGCGTGTCGGGGCGCGAAGTGATGATCGTCGCCAACGACGCCACGGTGAAGGGCGGGGCGTATTTTCCGATCACCGTAAAGAAGCATCTGCGCGCGCAAGAAATCGCGATGCAGAACAAATTGCCGTGCGTCTATCTGGTGGATTCAGGCGGCGCCAACCTGCCGCACCAAGCCGAGGTGTTTCCCGATCGCGACCATTTCGGCCGCATCTTCTACAACCAGGCGCGGATGAGCGCCGAGAGCATAGCCCAAATTGCTTGCGTCATGGGCTCGTGCACGGCCGGGGGCGCCTACGTGCCGGCGATGAGCGATGAAACCATCATCGTGCGCAACCAAGGCACCATCTTTCTCGGCGGGCCGCCCTTGGTGAAAGCCGCGACTGGCGAAGTGATCAGCGCCGAAGATCTCGGCGGCGCGGAAGTGCACGGGCGCAAGAGCGGCGTGGTCGATCACGTCGCGCAGGACGACGCGCATGCGCTGCATCTGGTGCGCCGTGCTGTGGCGAATTTGAACACGGTGAAGCATGTGGGTTTGGATTTGCGCGAGCCGGCAGCGCCCGCTTACGATGCGAGCGAGTTGTACGGCATCCTGCCGCAGGACGTGCGCACGCCGTACGATGTGCATGACATCATCGCCCGCATCGCCGATGGCAGCGAGTTCGACGAATTCCGCCCGCTCTATGGCGCAACCCTCGTCACCGGCTTTGCCCGCATCTGGGGCTATCCGGTGGCGATCCTAGCCAACAACGGAATCCTGTTTTCCGAAAGCGCGCAGAAGGCCGCGCACTTTATCGAGCTCGCTTGCAAGCGCGGCATTCCGTTGGTGTTCCTGCAAAACATTTCCGGCTTTATGGTGGGCGGCAAGTACGAAGCCGGCGGCATCGCCAAGGACGGCGCCAAGATGGTGACGGCGGTGGCGAGCGCCGAAGTGCCCAAATTCACCGTGCTGATCGGCGGCTCCTTCGGCGCTGGCAATTACGGCATGTGCGGGCGCGCGTACTCTCCGCGCTTCCTGTTCACCTGGCCGAACAGCCGCATCTCGGTGATGGGCGGCGAACAAGCGGCGTCCGTGCTCGCGCAAGTCAAGCGCGACGGCATGGAGGCGAAGGGGGAGAGCTGGAGCAAAGCCGACGAAGAAAAGTTCAAAGGCCCGATCCGAGAGCGCTACGAAGCCGAAGGCGATCCGTATCACGCAACGGCGCGTCTATGGGACGATGGCATCATCGATCCAGCGCAGACGCGCGATGTGCTGGGGCTGGCGATTAGCGCGAGCTTGAATGCACCGATACCGGAAACGCGCTTTGGCGTGTTTAGGATGTAAATGATGGCCAAGCCTCGCATCACTTTCGCAGTCAAGAAGGACGAGCAGGGCGAGCCCGTCGAAATCTATCTCTACCTGAACGCGGAAGGCCGAGATCAGCTGGTTTCGGAGCTACAGCATCTAGACGAGCGTTCAGATCATTTTCACATGCATCCGGAAGACGAGCCCAACCCCGAAGTGCCGATGCGCGCGATCGCGTACTTGCCCAGCGAAGAGACCGTGCCGTATCATGTGAAGGTCATGTCTCGTCCGGACGAATGGGATCGCCAGTACTTCCCGCACGTGATGAAGGACGACGAACCAAGTGCTTAAATCCGTCCTCATCGCCAACCGCGGCGAGATTGCCCGCCGCGTTATCCGCACCGCCAAGCGCCTCGGCGTGCGCACTGTCGCGGTGTATTCCGACGCTGACGCGAAAGCGTTGCACGTGCGCGAAGCGGACGAAGCTGTGCATATCGGCGCGAGCCCGGCGAAGGAGAGCTATCTGCGCGGCGAGCGTATCATCGCCGCCGCCAAGCAAACCGGCGCGGAGAGCATTCATCCGGGTTACGGGTTCTTGTCGGAAAACGCCGATTTCGCGCAGGCCGCCATCGACGCGGGCCTGATCTGGATCGGGCCGCAACCCGCTTCGATCCGCGCCATGGGCCTCAAAGACGCGGCGAAGAAACTCATGGCCGAGGCCGGCGTGCCGGTGACGCCGGGTTATCTCGGCGAAGATCAAAGCGAAGCGCGGCTCGCATCCGAAGCCGACGGAATCGGCTATCCGGTACTGATCAAAGCCGTCGCCGGCGGCGGCGGCAAGGGCATGCGCAAGGTCGAAAAAAAAGCCGAGTTCAAGGCAGCGCTCGCTTCCGCCAAGCGCGAAGCGGCCGCCGCGTTCGGTGACGACCGCGTGCTGTTGGAAATGTATGTGCAGCGCCCGCGCCATATCGAGGTGCAGGTGTTCGGCGATAGTCACCGCAATGTTGTACATCTGTTCGAGCGCGATTGCTCGCTGCAGCGCCGCCACCAGAAGGTGATCGAGGAAGCCCCCGCCCCGGGCATGGACGAGGCCACGCGCGCCTCGATTTGCGCGGCGGCGGTGAAAGCGGCGCGCGCGGTGAATTACGTCAACGCCGGCACCATCGAGTTCATCGCTGACGCCAGCGAGGGCCTCCGCGCGGACCGCATCTGGTTCATGGAAATGAACACGCGGCTCCAAGTGGAGCACCCGGTGACCGAAGAGATCACCGGGCAGGATTTGGTGGAATGGCAGCTGCGCGTGGCGAGCGGGGAGAAGCTGCCGCTGAAGCAGGAGGAGCTGAGGATTAATGGCTGGGCGATGGAAGCGCGGTTGTATGCGGAGGATCCAAGCACGGGGTTTCTGCCCTCGACCGGCACGATCAGTTCGATGTGGAAGTATCAACTGGCGCCTGACGTGCGCCTCGATACTGGCGTCGAATGGAACAGCGAAATCACGCCGCATTACGATCCGATGATCGCAAAGGTCATTGTGCATGCGGATGAGCGCGCCAATGCCATCGACAAGCTGGCGCGCGCGTGCGCGAGCGTCGCGATCTGGCCGGTAAAGGCCAATGCCGGCTTCCTCGTGCGTTGCGTCGAAGACGAGGCATTCCAGCGCGGCAATGTCGACACCGCTTTGATCGCCGCGCGCGGTGAGACGCTGATCGCCAAGCCAGAACCTAGCGCGCTCGCCATGAGCAAGGCCGCGCAAGAACTCGTGCGCATGTCGCTGCCGCCCGAACGGGAGGGCGATGCGCCGTATTCGCCTTGGATAGGGCTGAAGGGCTTTCGTCTGAATGCGCCAGGAAACGTCGAAATCCGCATGCGTGAGCGCGGCGTGCTGCGCCTGGCCGCGCCCGCGACGGTCTCGACGGCAGGGGTCATCGATATTGCGGGCGACTCCGTCATCGTCTTCGAGCGCGGCGAAGCCTACGAATTCACCCTCGACACCGGCGAGCGCGCCGAGGGCGAGGCCGCTGCTGGCGATGGCGCGATCCTCTCGCCCATGCCTGGCAAGATCGTCGCGGTGCACGTGAAGCTGAACGGCAAAGTGAAGAAGGGCGATGCGCTCTTGGTGCTGGAAGCGATGAAGATGGAGCACACGCTGGTCGCGCCGTTCGACGGCAAGGTGGCGGAGCTGAAAGCGAAAGCTGGCGAGCAGGTGAGCGAGGGATTGGTGTTGGTGAGATTGGAGGCGGGGTAGGCGTGCGTCCGCGCCATCGCGAGGATGGCGCAGAAAACATGGACTGCCGGCGCCCTCGCCGGCATCAGTGTTGCACAACACACCGCCAAGTGGGCGGTAGCAAACACCGTATGCCGGCGAGGGCGCCGGCGGTCCATGTTTACCGCGCTTCACTCAACCGCTACGGAGTCGTCGTCGGCGCGGGTTCCGGCTCCGGGGCTTTCGGCCGGGTTGCGCGGCGGAGAATATCTTCCAGCGGATTGCGCGGGCGCTCTTCCTCAGCTGGCGGTGAAGCCGGTGTCTCTGCTTCGGGTGGGCCGCTCGTGGTCGGTGTCTCCGCGCTGGTCGCGGCGGGTTGGCGCCCGAACAATGCATCGCCAAGCGCGCCGAGTGGGCTGCCTTGCGCTTGGCGGCCAAGTATGTCGCGCACCTGGCTTTGCACCACGTCCTCGAGCGCTGGCGCAAAACTCACGCGCGACCACGGTCCGCGCACGCGGAAGGGGACGCCGATGCCGCCGATGCCCAAGTTTCCACCTTGCCCTTGCGCGGAATTCACCGCGCGCGGGGCGATGCGCATGTCGACTGTTTGCGCGCCGATATCGACGATGCCGCGCCCTTCCAGGCGCACGAACGGATTAAGCAGGCGCAGGTTGTCGGTCGCCATCGCGCCGTTGGACACTGCGAATGTGGCCGAGAGTTCGGCGAAATCGGTGGCGGCGCCTTCGCCGGCGGCCGCGCCCGTCAGTGCTTGCTGCACCGTGCGCGCGACTTGCGCGAGGTTCACGCCCTTCCACTGACCGTCATTGAAATTGAAACTGGAATTGCCGTTCCAACTGCGCATCAAAGCCGCCTGCGTCGCGCCTTGGCCCACCAGGGAAGCACGCAGTCGCCCGCGGCCGACAATCCTGTCGAAACCGACGGCGTCGCGCAGCAGCGCCTCGGCCTGGATGTTCTGAGCGTCGATCTCCACCGCCACGCGCGAGAGCGTGCCTGAACCATCCGCGATCAGCCGCGCCGTGCCTGCGCCTTCATAGAGCGAGACGCGCGTAAGCCGCGCATCGGCGGCGCCGTTGGCGACCCGCAGCGCGAGCGCGACATCGGCAAACGACATGCGCTGGAACTTGAGCGAGCCCAAGGTCAGATCGAGATTGGCGTCTAACGCGCGCAGGCCGGACAGATCGAGCGTCGTCGTCGGCCAGGCGGTATCGACCTCGACGCCCCGCGCCGCGCCTTGCGCCGGCGCCGGCAGATATGGATTGACGTCTACGCTGGCGGCGTTGAGCGCGCCCGTTATGCTCAGGCGACCGCTTTCCTGTGTGATCAGGTTCAAGTTTCCGCGCGCATCGATGGCGTCGAGGCGCAAGAAAGCTCGTTCAGCGCTGTTCGCGGGCCCTCATGCGCCAGCTGCGAGGAGACGCGGAATGCGCCGAAGCCGCCGCCTTCCCCCAGCGGCGAGCCGATCCAGGCGAGCAGATCGCGCAAGCTGCGCCCATCGGCTTCGAGCTTACCGGACATGGCGCCGGTGGTTGCGTTGAACGCGCCCTCGACGCTGGCGTTGAGCAAAGCCGATCGCACGCTCGCCGCAATCGGCGTCTCGCCTTGCTCCAGCACCGCGCGGGGCAGGCCGATCGCGCTCTCGATCTCGAGCCGCTCGCCGCGATAATCCAACGCCGCCACGATCTGTGCCGGCTGATCGAGCGATTGCAGCGCCAAGCGAACGTCCACGTTTTCGAGCAGCATCGGCTCGCCGCCGTCGCCTCCGTTGAAACGGATGCGGCCATGGTTCAGGCGCACGTCGTCAAGGCGCAGATCTTCTATGGTGAATTCCTGCTCCGGCGCGCTCTGTTCGGTTGGAAACGCCCAATTGGCGGCGCCGTCCGCGCGCGCTTCAAGATTAAGCGCGGCGCCGTCGAAGATCAGTTCCTTCACCTCGATCCGCCCGGCGAGAAGCGGCATGACCTTGACCGCAAACACCAGACGCTCTGCTGCTATGAAGGGCTCGTCGGTTGGAAAGCCTTCGGGATTGGAAAGCGAAACGCCATCGACCGAAAAACCAAGCGCCGGCCAGAACGAAACTTCGACGTGTTGACCAAGCGTCAGCTGGCGGCCGGTGGCTTCCTCGATGCGCTTCTCGGCTTCGCGCGCGGCTAGCTCTTTGGGAAAGAAGACGATGAACAGCACGACCACGAGGAGCAAAACCCCGACGAGGCCGGCGGCGGCAAGGCCGAGGGTCTTGAAATTGAACTTCATGGCGAACGTCTCCGGCCCGGGTTCTAGTATGCCCCGCGCGTGAAAGCGACCGCGCCGCGCCGCCGCTTTGCGGCCCGGGCCGGGCTGGGCTATGCCGGCTTCATGGGCGTATTTTTTTCCTCTATGTTTTCAGAACTTGGCCAACGCCGGCGGCGGATGCGGGAGGTGCTTGGCGATCGCGGCGCCGCGATCGGCGAGTTCATCACCCTGGGCGGCCTGACGGCAGGGTCCCTGGGTTTATTTCTCGGGCCGTGGATGCCGGCAAAGGCGCCGTGGGGGTTTGCCGTGCCGCTGTTGTTCCTGGTTGGCTATGGGCTGCTCGATTTGCGCCGTCAGCGCGAGATGGCGGGCGGCGCAGATGATAAGATCGCGACCCGTTATGATTGGCTGGCGCTGGCATTGTCGTTCGCCTGCGCGATGGCGGGCGCCGCGGCTTTCGTCATCGCCTGGAGCGCCAAGCCCGCGCCGCCGCCGCAGGACTGGCGTCCGCCCGCACACACGATCGTCACCGACATCGTCCCCTGAAGAAAAAGGCGCTGTTTCCGCCGAGATTGCGCCGTGATTGTAGCCGAACACGTCAGCGTGGAGGACAAGGTGTCGCAAAACCAGATCTCAAATCTGATCCCGCGCGGATCGCTAGGCCTGAAGCTGCTCTTGGTTTGCTTGCTGGTGCTGGCGATGGGCGTGCCGCTGCTCATGGTCGGCGGCCTGGTCGGCGAGCGCCAGGGCCGCGCCCGGCAGGTGACGACCGAGATCGGCGCCAAGGCCGGCGGCCCCCAAAGCGTAGGCGGGCCAATGCTGCTGGTTCCATATCAGCGCACGGTTGAAACTACTGACGACCAGGGCCGCACTCAGCGTCGCAACGAGCGCGGCTCGTTCGTGGTGTTCGCCGAAACCGGCGCCGCGGACACAACGCTCGCGGTGCAGGATCGCAGGCTCGGCATTTACCGCGCCGCCATCTACACCGCGACCACAGATTTTGACGCGAGCTTTCGTCCCGCCGCCGCGCTCGACGGCGTTGACCCTGCCTATCGCTTCGATTGGGCCCAAGCGCGCATAGTGATGTTTGTCAGCGACAGCCGCTCGATCCGCAACGCTGCACACCTGCGTTTCGCCGACGGCCGCACGGCAGTTCTGGAGCCGATTTCGGATTTGAGCTTGGCCGCTCCTGCGACCGGCGAAGCTTATGCGCGCCCAGGGCTCAGTTCCGCGCCGGCCTATGCGTTACCCTCGAACCTGCAAGCATTCGCGGCGCCTGCCGGGTTCGCGGTCGCGCCACGCGATTTCACGGTGGAGACACGGCTCGAACTGACCGGCGCGCAACGCTTCGCCATAGCGGCTTTCGCGCAGGACACCAGCGCCTCGATTCGCGGCGACCGAAGCGACACGCGTGCGGAAGGTTATTTCCAAGCCGCCGAAGCGCCAACGGCGGACGGTGATGGCTTCGCGGTGTCCTGGCGGGCGCCGTTCGTGGCGCGCGGCATCGAAAAAGCGGCCGATCTGAATAGTTTCAATCTCGGCCTCGCTGCTCAGCGCGACATGGCGGTAAGCTTTGTTGCATCCGACGACATCTACCAGGGCGTCGCGCGCGCGGTGCGCTACGCGATCATGTTCATCGGCATCGTGTTCCTGGCGACTTTGATCTTCGAAGCCGTCAGCGGCAAGAAAGCCCATCCGGCGCAATATATCTTGGTCGGCCTGGCGCAATGCGTGTTCTATCTGCTGCTGCTGTCGATGACGGAGCTGATCGGTTTTTCGTGGGCGTTCATCTTCGCCGCGGGCGCGACCGTCAGTTTGCTCGCTTATTATGCCGGGGCCGCCTTCAACTCGCGTGCGGTGGGTCTGCGCGCGCTGGCGAGCTTGGCGGCGCTTTACGCTGCGATGTATGTGCTGATGACGCTGGAAGATTTCGCGTTGCTGGCGGGCTCGGTGGTGGCGTTCGCGGTGCTGACCGCCGCCATGCTGGCGACGCGGCGGATCAATTGGTACGGCAAGGCGGAGGGCGGCTAGCGGCGAGGCCTTGACGCCAGCGCCGGCCGTCGTCATCACCGCGCCATGGTCGAGCTCGCACTGCCGAAGAACTCCGAGGTCAAGCCCGGGAAACGCTACCGCGCCGTTAAAGGCGCCAAGCGCGTGCGTCAGTTCAAGGTGTATCGTTACGATCCGGATTCCGGTGAGAACCCGCGCTGGGATATATACGAAGTCGATCTCAGCGCCTGCGGGCCGATGGTGCTCGACGCGCTGATCGCGATCAAGAACGACATCGATCCGACGCTCGCCTTCCGCCGCTCCTGCCGCGAAGGCGTGTGCGGCTCTTGCGCGATGAACATTTCCGGTCGTAATACCCTTGCCTGCACCAAGGGCATGGACGAATTGCCGGCCGGAACTATTACAGTCTCACCCTTGCCGCATCAGCCGGTGATCAAGGATCTGGTGCCCGACCTCACCACTTTCATGGCGCAATATGAGGCGATCCAGCCCTATCTACAATCGGATGCGCCCGATCCCTACGCTGAGCGCAGACAGAGCCCGGAAGAACGCGCCAAGCTCGATGGGCATTATGAATGCATCCTCTGCGCCTGCTGCTCGACGGCGTGTCCGTCTTATTGGTGGAACGGCGATCGTTTCATGGGGCCCGCCGCGTTGCTGCAGGCGAACCGCTGGATTTCAGATAGCCGCGACGACCGCGCCGGCGAGCGCCTCGACGCATTGGAAGACCCGTTCAAGCTCTACCGCTGCCACACCATCATGAATTGCGCGCAAGTTTGCCCGAAAGGGTTGAACCCCGCTAAGGCGATAGCGGAGATCAAGACGGCGATGGTGGAGCGCAAGCTTTAGAGCATCGTCAAAACTACATCGAATGGATGATTGAGGGACGGGGGCCGGCGCTGACTTATGATCTCGCCATCGTTGGGGGCGGCCCGGCGGGGTTGTTCTGTGCTTTGGCGGCCCAATCGCTGGGGTGCGGCAAGTCCGTCTGGATTCGCGGGGGGAGGCCGGACTTCGCGCCAGCGTATACAACGCCGTTTGATGTCCATGTTCTTAACGTTCCGGCGGAGCGGATGGGCGCCTACCCGGATGAGCCCAATCATTTTTGGCGCTGGCTGCAGGAACAGGAGCTCGCCTTCACCGCCGATGCGTACGTCCCTCGATTGTTGTACGGCCGTTATCTCAGCAGTCTGGTGGCTCGCGTGGACGCGGACCAGATCGCGGACGTCGCGATCACAGCATTTCGCGAAGCCGACGGATGGCGCGTGCAGTTGGACGATGGGTCCGCCTTGATGGCGCGCAGGCTCATTCTGGCATTAGGCCGCCAGCGGCAATTGCCGGATCCCTGGGATTGGCTGCTCAGTTTGCCGCTCGACTGGAAACCGCCGCCTGCGTCCGAAACCATCGCGTTGCGAGGTTCTGGCCTCACCGCCGTCGATATGGCGTTAGCGCTGCGCGCACGGGGCTTTCGAGGCCGTATCCATGCCTACTCTCGTTCGGGTGCTTGGTCGCAGTCGCATGCGCCGACCAGGCCCCTGGATCTCGCCGACGCATCTAAACTCGCCGCCGACCTGGCTTCCGCAACTACTGCATCCGATATTGTCTCGCGGATCAGGCGCGAAGCTGGAAGCGCGCCTTGGCGCAGCGTTATCGATGCTCTTCGGCCCCACAGCGCGCGCTTGTGGTCGGTCTGGCCCGTGGCCTTGCGGGGGCGTTTGCTACGCCATGGACTAAGCGTGTGGAACCGCCATCGCCACCGTATGGCGCCGGAGATCGCCGCGCTGCTGAACGGCGACGACGATTTGGTGGTGAGCCAGGCGCCACCTTCGTCAGCCGCCATCACCCTAGACTGCACCGGTTTTGCCTATCTTAACGCACCGCCGCCGCCGCCGCCCATACCAAGCCTCATCGCTGACGGACACCTAAAGCGGCATCCGTTGGAACGCGGCATCGCGCCGCCCGAACGCGACGATCTCGCCATTGTTGGCGGCATGTTGTTTGGCGCCCTGATTGAAACCACGGCGGTTCCCGAATTGCGCGCACAAGCCTGGGAGGCGGTGCGACGGCTGTATTTGGCGTGACCGATCGCGTAGGCTGGTTCTGGACGCTGCGTCTAACGCCGGCTCCGCGGTTTCCCTGGCCGTTTCTCAGGCGCCGGAGGAGTGAGGTTCTCGCGCAGCGCGGCGTTTTCCAGCATCAGGCGGAGCGCGTGCTTGATCGGGTGAGGGATGGGTATGGCGCCGGAGACCCAACGCCGCACTGTCGATCCGTCTACTTCCAGCGCCTCGGCAAGCCTTGTCTGCCAACCCCAGCGCCCGAACAGCGCCTCACCCACTTCGGACAGGTCCTTCGGGGTGAGCTGCCGCCCCGGCGCAAGGTTTCGAATCGAGGGCATCGCTCAGTTCACAACGAAATCCGCGATCAAAGCCGGCGCCGAAGCGTCGAAGCCGACGACGTCTAGCGTGCCGGCGTCTCCCGGGTCGGCGATGGAGAATTGGTTGGCCACCATGCCCACCACGACCAGCTTGGCGGGGATGTTCATCTCGCCGCGGTAGCGTTGCAGCGCTTCCACGGGATGAATATTTCCCGCCCAGGTTTCGCTGTCGGTGTAGATCACGAACGCATCCACCGCGAGCTTGCGGTCGAGCGCATAGAGCATCGGCAGCGCGCAATCGGTGCCGCCGAACGGCAGCGCGCGCGTGGCCTTCACTACGTCGTCCAGGCGCTGCTTCGGCGAAAGCGAGAGCGGCGAGAGCCCGTCCGTGTAACCTGACCAGCGCGAGTCGAACGGCGACTTCCAACCTTGCTTGCCGGCAGCCGAGAATGCCACGCAATGTGTGTTTGGCTCGGTAGCGATAGTGACGAGCGCCATCGCTGCGGCGCCTTCGCGCGGCGTCAGCGGCGCGCCGGCCACCTGGCCCGAATCCATCGACCCCGACACATCGAGCGCCAGCAGAATGCGCTTGTTCGACGGCTCGACAGCCTCGAACGCCAGATAGAAGGCGCGGTCGAGCGCATCGACCACTTCGCGCACCGGTTCCCATTGCAGCCGGCCCTTGAGGCCGCGTCCGCCTGCATAGGTCGCGTGCGCAATCAACAGCGCCAGCGGGTGCGCACGCGCGCGTGTGAGCGCCTTCACGTCCTGCAATTTTTCCGCGACATAGCGCGCCGCATCGCTCATCGGCGCGATCAGGCCGGCGGCGGTCATGCGGTTCAGGGTGCGAATCATGGCGGTCATCGGCATGTCTACGAGCAACGCATCCCACACCGCCTTGTCACTTTGCCATTCGGGCGGCACGGCTTCGCGCGGCAACGAGTGCTCGCGCACCAGACGCGCGATCTCGTCGGCCGATTCCGCCGCTTGCGCCGCATCGTGCGCGCGCGCCAGGGGCGGCAGCGCGTCCACTGCTACTTCTCGGCCGCACATCCAGTCGAACAGCGCACGGCGGCCGGCATCAGTTTCCTCCGCCGCCGGGTGCGCCAGGCGCAGCAGATCGCGGTGCGACCAGCCTTCGCGTTGCTTGTACTTCACCGCTTGCAGCGTCAGCGCCTCGAGCGGCTTTTCCAGATACCAGCGCGCCACCGCGCGTCGCAGGCCACGGCCCCAGCCGCGCATGTCGTTCACTGCTTGCGCGAATTGGAACAGATGCGTGCCGGTGCGGCACACTTTGGGCAACGCCGTTAGCGCCGCCGCGCGCGCGGTTTCGCTTTCGCTCGACGCCGCCAGCGCGAGCGCAAAGATCGCCGGTTCGTTCTTGGGCGCGCGCGCGGAAACGGAAATGGCAACGATCATGTCGATGGCGCGTGCGGGGTCGGCGGCGAGCGCCGTTTGCACGCCAGCCGCGTTCGCGCGCGTCAGCGCGCGTTCGCCCGCATAATACGAGCCGCCTTCCGACCCGAGCACCAGGAAGCGCTCCATGCGCTTCCAATCATCGACCGGATAGGCCGCCCCGCCGGCGGAATTGGGAACCATGCCTGGCGAGACATCCGCTTGCGAGGAACCGCTCAAGTGTCGGGTGTACTTCTTCGGCATGAGCCGACTCCAATTTGCAAGTGATCGGCGGGCGTCGGCCCGTGGCGCTGCCGCCTATAGTGCATTATGCACTAACCGCAAAATACAAAATCGACCAGCGGGCGTCTCGGCCCGCGCCTCGTGCGACGCTGGTCGTAACTTTGTATATCGCCGCGTCCTCAATATCGCCATAGATAGCGCGTGCGTCCGAGACCTCGAACACCACCGGTTCGGAGTCAATATCGATCTTGCCAAGTACTCCAGTGATGCTGTTGAGTATTTGAGTGCGCGCGCGCTTGCCTGTCGGAGTTTGCCTTGATGACCGGTGACAGTAAGCGAATGCTTGAAAATTCGCTTGCGTCGGCGGTGTGCCTGGCGCGCGACGGTGATGACTCTGGCGCTATGGAGGCTATCGCCGCAGCACTGGCCGCGTGCGACCGTGACGATGCGATGCGCGCTCAAATGCAACGCTTGTTGTTGCTCGCGCGGGCGGCGGCGGCGGAGACCAATGCCGACGATGCTCCGGATTTCGTGTTGCCAAGCTCGGGGACGATGGCCGCATTGATGGCGTGGGCCGAGGGATTGTGGGCTGACGACGCGCGCATTGAAGCGCTGCGCGCCGCGGTCGCAACTGGCGACGCTGGCAACATCTCAATCCTGGCGATCGCGCTGACCGCGTGGTCGCGCCGGGCCGCGGCACGCGGGCGCGTCTTCGCGGCAGCACCTGTGTGCCGCGAAGCGGCGGCGTTGCTGCGCGGGCTTGCTCCGACGCAAGACCCAAGCGGCCAGTTTCGGCTGGCCGATTGCTTGAAATTGTTGGGTGCGATCGAAGCCAGCGTCGGCAACGCGGCTGAGGGGGCCAAGGCCGCCGCCGAGGCGTGCCGCATTCTGCGCGCGCTATCGGAACGCGAACCGGCGCTTCTGCCCGTGTTCGCGTCGGCCCTCCACAACATGGCCGGCGTGCGCCTACGCTGCGGAGACCATGGCGGGGCGGTTTCGGCGGCGCGGCAGGCTGCGGAGCTGCGGCGGGAGTTAGCGGGATCGGAAATGTCGCGCGCCGAACTTGCCGAATCGCTGTCGCAATCGAGCCTGGCGCTGCAGGCGGCGGGCTTTCCGGGCGAGGCGCGGGCCGCATGCACGGAAGCGGCGTCGATTTATCGCCAACTCGCGGCCAAGGATGAGCGCTTCAATGCCGATCTTGCCGCGGCGCTGCGCCTCGGTTCGCAGCAAGCTTTGGCCGAGCAGCGCTGGCACGATGGATTGACGCTGCTCGACGAGGAGATCGCGTTGTACCGGTTGCAGCCTGACGCGCCTGGGTGTGCGCGCCCCTTGGCGGAAGCGCTGCACAATCGCGGCGTCTTTCTGGGTTGGCTCGGCGATGATGCGCAAGCACTTGCGGCGGCGCGCGAGGCGATCGCGGTGCGGCGCGATCTTCCACGGCGCGCGCCAGCCAAGGAGCGGGCCGACTTGGCCGCCTCTCTAAGTTTCTTTGGCGCGCTCGCACGGCGGCTCGAGCTTGTAGACGAGGCGGCTGCGGCGTTCCAGGAAGCGGTCGATCTTTTGCACAATCTGCGTGACGGCCTGGATCTAGGGATTGAGGAGGGGCTTGCCAAGGCTAGCGTAGAACTGGCGGCGGTGCGTGCACAACTCGGCGAAATCGCCGCCGCCGCCGCCGCTACCGATATTGCGGCCGGGGCTTATGCTGCTGTCGCGGGGACGCGAGCCGAGGCCGGTAACATAAGTGCGCACGCGAACGCTCTGTTGCAGAGCGGAGACTTGCATCGCCGCGCTGGCGCCTCTGGCGAGGCGATTAAAGCGTACGCAGCGGCGGCGGCGCTGCGCGGGGCGCTGAGCAAGGTCGGCGGAAACCAACTCGTCGCGATCGGGGCGGGCCACAAATTGGTGATCTGCCTGAAGCGCGCGGGCCGTAGCGAGGAGGCGCGGGAATGGGCCGAACGGCTCGGCATGGCGCCGCGCGAATAGCGTTCAAGCAGTGCCAAATTTCGTGGTGATCTCGACGCCAATACTCTTCAGAAACTCCGTCGGCAGCACACCGCCGGCGCAAACGATCACGGCGTCGTTGCGAAAAACGCGATGCTGGCCGTTGCTTTCGAGTGTGACCTGGGTCGGTTCGATGTGCGCAACATTTGTAGAGAGCAACAAACGCATGCGCCCGGATGCGGTCGCTGCGTCTACCCGGGCCCGGTTCTTGGGTTTGGCGCGGCCAAGCGCTTTGCCGCGGTAGGCGAGAATGATTCCGGCGTCGGTTTCCTCAGCCAGCGACGCGGCGGCCTCGAGCGCGCTGTCGCCGCCGCCTACCACCAACACATCCTGGCCGGCATATTGAACCGGGTCGATCAGGCGGTAGACGACATGGGGCAAATCCTCGCCCGGCACTTCGAGGCGACGCGGCGTGCCGCGCCGACCGATGGCAAGAAGAACGCTTGCTGTCGTTGCCGCACCTTCGGGCGTGACAACCGAGAAGGCTTCGCCGTTCCAATCGATCCGTTCGACCCGCTCGCCGTAGGAAATCTGCACCCGCGAGTCGGCGATCACTTCGCTCCAGAACTCCAGCAGCGCTTCCTTGTGGATCTCGTTGAATTTCACCGGGCCATAACCCGGCAGCACAGCCGGCTGGGTCATCACCAGCTTATTGCGCGGGAAGTGCGCAACCGTGCCGCCGAAACTTTCCTGTTCCAATGTGAGATAGCGCAAGCCGGCCAATTGCGCGGCGAGGCTCGCGGAAATGCCAGTGGGGCCCGCGCCGACGATGATAACGTCGTAATCGGAGCGGGCGCGGTGAGGCCGTTTGGCGATTTCCTCCATGGCCTGACGACCCTGTTCGATCGCATTGCGGATTAGCCCCATGCCGCCAAGCTCGCCGGCGATGTAGATGCCACCGATGTTGGTTTGGAAGTCCGGCCCCACGTGGGGTAGATCAACACCGCGCTTCTCCGTGCCGAACACCAATTGGATGGCGTCGACCGGGCAAGCGGTGCGACAGGCGCCGTGCCCGATGCACTCGGCCGCTGAGATCAGCACCGCCTTGCCGCCGATGCGCCCGAGTACATCGCCTTCCGGGCACGCCGCAACGCAAGCGCCGCAGCCTATGCATTTTAGCGGATCGATCTTGGGGTGCAGGGATGTCGGCTGATCGAGCCCCGCCTCCATTGCGGCTTCGCGCGCCATTTGAGCTTGGCGTTCTCTGTAACCGCGGCGGCTCAGATAATAGGCTAGGATGCCGACCAGCGGCAGCGCGTACCAAAGCAGGCTGGGATCGAATGGCATCTTGCTTCAGTTCGGCGCGGGAACATTGAGTTCCGCGGCGGCGGCGCGCAGGCGCTGCTGAGTAGGCCGGTCGTTGGCGAACGCGGCAAGCCCACGTTGCAAGGCGACGCGCGCGCGCTCCGGCTGTCCCAGCACCATGCGCGCGCGCATCAATCGCACCCACCCGTCAGCGTCGCTTGGATTGGCGGCAAGCCGCTGCTCCAGCCCATCGACCATGCCATTGATCATCTGCTGCTGCGCTTCGGGGGATTGCTGCTGCGCCTGCGCGATCACGTCGGGGCTAAGCGCGGGCGCTTGGGCCCGCGCGCCGAGCGCATCCGGCGGCGGCGCCGGGAGCCGCCCGGCGATGTCGATTCCTGCCTGCCGGGCGGCGTTCTCAACTTCGGCGCGGATGCGCGGCGCCCATGGCGAATCCGCCGGGGCCGCGCGCAGGGCCGCGATCCAATCCTCGATCGCGGCACGGACATTGCCGCCCTGCGCCTTGGCTAGCGCGAGGTAAAAGCGGGCGCGTTCGTCGCTGGGATCGCTAGCAAGCGCACGCGTGAACGCCTGGCGCGCTGGCGACGACACCGCGCCTTGATTGGCGCCGGTGAGGGCCTCGCCATAACCGGATTGGTAGTCGGCATTGCCGGGCTCAATCGCAACAGCATTGCTGTAGGCCTCGACCGCCTCTGCGGCGCGCCCGGTTTCGAAATAGGACCATCCCAACATGCGCCAGCCGGCGGCGTCCGCGGGCTGGCTTTCGAGCCGCGCGCGGAGGCGCTCGATCAGGGTATCGACATCGGGCAGGTTCTGCGCCGCGGCGCCTTGAGCGCCAAGCGCGGCGCGCGCCGCGCTTGGCGCATCTGGCTGGCCGGTGGCGGCGTAGAGCACCGCCGACCCCAGCACCACCACGGCGGCGACCCAAGTAGCGGCCGCGCGATCGAATTTGGCGTTCACGGCTGCAGGCGCCGCTGACGCCGGCGTTGCTATAATGCGCCGCTCGATCTCCGTGCGCAATTCCGCCGCAGCGGGCTCATCGAGATCGCCGAGGGCTTCCGCCTTGGCGACATCGTCGAGTTGGGTTTTGTAAAAATCGACGGCCGCGGTCGGCAATTCGGTCGGGTCACGCGGGCGCAGAAACGGCAGCGCCACGAAGGCGCCAGCGCACGCCGCGAGCACAGCCAGGGCAAGCCAGAGCATCAAACACGTTCCTTCTTTGGCGCCAGGCGCTGTTGCAGCAAGGCTCGTTCCTCTTCTGTCAATGGGGCGGACGATGGCGCGGCGCGGCCGCGCATCTGCATGAGCAGGCCCGCGAGCGCGAGCGCGAGCACCGCGAACGGTGCGATCCAGAGCACCCATGTGTTGGCCTGAAACGGCGGGCGCAACAGCACAAAATTGCCGTAGCGGGCGACGATGTAATCGAGCACTTCTCCGTCGGTGTCGCCGGCGGTCAAGCGTTCGCGCACTAACAGACGCATGTCGTGGGCGAGCGGCGCGTCGGAATCGTCGATGGTCTGGTTCTGGCAGACAACGCAGCGCAAGTGCGTGCTGATCTCGCGGGCGCGCTGTTCGAGCACGGGATCGGGCAGCATCTCGCCGGGCTCCACGGCGAGTGCATGGGCCGCAAAGGTCATCGCTAACACCGCCAGCAGCGTTTTCACCGCGTTCATGGTTCGCTCTCGAGCCGGCTGACGATCGGGGCAATGGATTGGGTCCAGACTTCCGGCGTTATCGGTCCAACCTGCTTGTAGCGGATGCGCCCGGTGCGATCGACGATGAACGTTTCCGGCGCGCCGGTAACGCCGAGGTCAAGCGCAAGGCGCCCGTTCTCATCGCTGCCTATGCGCGTGTAGGGATCTCCCGCCTCGGCCAGATAGGCGCGGCCTTGCTCCGGGGTTTCCTTCCAATTGATGCCATGGATAGTGACGCGCTGCTGGCTGGCCAGGGCCACCAGGGTGGGGTGCTCGACACGGCAAGGTCCGCACCAGGAGGCAAAGACGTTAACCAGCGCTACCTGACCCTCAAGGTCGGTGCGGGAAAAACCAGGATCGCGCTCGCGCACCGGCTGCAATGCGAAAGCTGGCATCGGCTGATCGATCAGCGCCGAGGGCAGCACCGAAGGGTCGCGCCCAAGTCCAAGCCAGGAAGCATAGGCGATCGCCGCGAAGATCGCGAACGGGATGAACCAGATGAGCCGCCTCACCGCACGCGCCTCATGGCGAAGCCGATTGGGGCGAAGCCGTCTGCGCCGCGGGTGCGGCGGTGGCCCCGGGGCGCAGACTGAAGGTCGTACGCAAACGCCCGTCCGACCACGCGAACACACCTCCGAGCGCCATGATTGCCGCGCCCAGCCAAATCCATATCGCCAGCGGATGGCGATAAAGCCGAATTGTCCAACGCCCGTCGGGGCCTCGTTCGCCGAGCGCCGCATAATCATTGGCGATCAGCGTGCTGCGCACGCCGGCTTCCGTGGTTTGCATTTCGCGTTCGGGATAAAAGCGTCGCTCGGGGTTCAGCACAAAACGCACTGTTCCGCCGCGTGCGAACGAGAGCGTGCCGCGCTCAGCTTGGTAATTGCGGCCTTGACCGCCTTCGACTGAGAGCATCCGGACCTCATAGCCAGCGAATTGCACGGCGCTTCCAGGTTCCATACCGACTGTCAATTCCTGCTTCCAGGCATTGGCCGCGATCAGTCCGGCAAGCAATAGCCCGACGCCGAGATGTGCAAGCGATACGCCATAAGTGGTGCGCGGCAAGGCCGCGGCCAGCCGCAGCGATTCAGTGAGCGGCGCCTCACCCGCCTTCACCCGCTTGAGCACGATTGTCGCTGCACTCGCGATCACCCAGCCCGCCAGAGCCATCCCCAGCCCGGCCAAGGGGGCGCGGGCGCCCGTCAACACCAGGGCCAGTACGCCCGTTGCTCCGGCGGCCAATCCCGCCCAGCCGAGGCGCTTCAGCGCGCTCGTCAGATTATCGCTTCGCCAGCGTAGAACAGGACCTACCGCCATCGCCGCCAGTACTGGCAGCACGATGGGCGTGAAGGTGAGCGCGAAGAACGGCGCGCCGACGGATATCTTGTCGCCGCCGATGAGATCGATCAGCAGCGGATAGAAGGTGCCGATGAACACCGTGGCCGTGGCGGTTACCAGGAAGGCGTTGTTCAGCACCAATCCGCCCTCGCGGCTCACCATCGAAAACGGCGCCCCTGAGGCCAAGGTCGATGCGCGTAGCCCGTAGAGCAATAACCCGCCCCCTGTCGCCAACCCCAGCAGCGCCAGAATGAACACGCCGCGTTGCGGATCGACCGCGAACGCGTGCACGCTGGTCAACACCCCCGAGCGCACCACGAACGTGCCGATCAGGCTCAGCGAAAAAGTGAGAATGGATAAGAGCAACGTCCAGCGCACGAACGATTGCCGCCGCTCCATCACCAGCGCCGAGTGCAACAGCGCGGTTCCTAGAAGCCAAGGCATCAGCGACGCGTTCTCGACCGGGTCCCAGAACCACCACCCGCCCCAGCCCAATTCGTAATAGGCCCAGAGCGAGCCGAGGCCGATGCCGATGGTGAGAAACACCCATGCCGCCAGAACCCAAGGGCGCACATAGCGCGCCCACGCCGCGTCTGCACGCCCCTGCAGGAGCGCGGCGACGGCGAACGAAAACGCGGTCGAGAACCCGACATAGCCCAGATACAAAAACGGCGGATGGCTGGCGAGGCCGGGGTCCTGCAATAGCGGGTTGAGGCCTTGTCCTTCAAACGGCGCCGGGATCAAGCGTGCGAACGGATCTGAGGTGAAGATCAAGAAGGCCAGAAAGCCCGCGCCGACAAGGCCCTGAATTGCGAGTACGCGTGCGCGCAAGTCGATCGGGATGGCGCGACCCATGACCGCCACCGTGGCGCCGAACGCCGCCAGAATCAAAGTCCACATCAGCATCGAGCCTTCGTGGTTGCCCCAAGTTCCGGCGATTTTGTACAAAAGCGGCTTGGCCGAGTGCGAATTGGCAGCCACTACCATGACCGAGAAATCCGACACGACGAAACTATAGATCAGACACGCGAACGCGAATGCCAGAAACGCGAATTGCGCTACAGCTGCGGAATCGCCGAAGGCCATGGCCCGCAAATCCCTGCGCGCAGCCCCAGCAAGCGGCATCGCCGATTGTGCGATGGCGATCATCAACGCCAAGATCAGCGCGAACCGACCAAGCTCAGCGATCATTGCGGTTTCTCCACGCGTGACGCCGAGACGGACTGCGTTCACCAGCGTTAAAATCTTGAGCCCCTGTACTCGATAACGTAGTCAGTGGAGTCAAGCGAAGGATGCAAGCACCGCTCTCCCAGGGAAAAACATGAGCAGCCAGAGTGAGGAATGGAGGGAGCGGCGCGGCAGAAGCGGCGAAGGCGCCGCCAGCGTCGTCATTTTCGTCATTTTGGTTGCGGCGGCGCTTTACATGGGGTGGAGCCACCGCAACGACCAAGTGATCAATCCCGAGAATGGGCTAGGCTACGCCCTCGGCATCATCGGCGGCTCGTTGATGCTGATCATGCTGCTCTACCCGCTGCGCAAGCGGATCAGATGGATGCGATCGTGGGGCAGCGTTGCAGGCTGGTTCCGTCTGCACATGATCCTGGGGATCGTCGGTCCGGTTCTGGTGATCTTGCACTCAAATTTCGAGATAAAGTCGCTCAACGCCAGCGTCGCGCTCTACAGCATGCTGCTGGTCTCCGGCAGCGGCATAATCGGCCGCTATATCTATTCCAGAATTCACCGTGGCCTCTATGGCGGCAAACTAGAAGCGCGCGAATTGCTCGAGGAAGCGCAGGCATTTCGCGAAGGCCTTGGCTCGGACCTCAGTGGAGCGGCCTGGCAGGCGCAATTCAAGGCGTTGGAACGCGAGGCCATGCCCCAAGCGCGGGGGTTCTTCGCCGCACTAACCCACGCCGCAAGAGTGGGCGACCACTCGCATCGAAGCGAGCGCGCGCTGTTGCGCGATTTCGAAGCCGACATCAGGGCGCGCGCCGGCGCCAGTCCTTGGAGCGGACGCCAGTCCAGAGACACTCTGAGTGAAGGGCGCGCGCGCATCCGCCGTTACCATACAGTGCTTCGCAGGACCGCGAGCCTGGCGGTCTACGAGCGCCTGTTCGCCGCCTGGCACGTTTTGCACCTGCCCTTGTTCTACATGCTGATCCTCACGGCGTTGATTCACGTCGTTGCGGTTCACCTGTATTAGGGGCCGCCAGTGCGCTTGCTTCGACTTTTCGCTGCGATGGTCTGCCTGGCGCTGTTCTCGCTGGGTTCGGCCAGTGCGCAGACTGTGATCGAGCGGCTGGTGTCGCCGGGTCCGCTGGCCACCCCGCACGCCAATCTCGAGAGCCGCTGCGATGCGTGTCACATCGCCTTTGACCGCGGTGCGCAAAACCGCCTGTGCAGTGCGTGCCACACTACGGTGGGCGCCGACGTCGCCGCGCACACCGGCTTTCACGGTCGCGATCGGCGCGCCAGTGCGCAGACCTGCTCCTCGTGCCACTCCGACCATCATGGGCGCACGGCGACAATGGTGGCATTCAATCCCCAGCGCTTCGACCATGCGGTGACGGACTACCCGCTGCGCGGCGCCCACACGCGGGTTACGTGCGCGCAATGCCATGCCTCGGGACGCAAGTTTCGCCAGACCCCGAGCGCGTGCGTGGAGTGTCACCGCGCCGATGAACCGCACCGAGGCCGTCTCGGCGTGCGCTGCGCCTCGTGCCATAGCGATGAGAACTGGACGCAAATCCGCTTCGACCACAGCGACACCCAATTTCCATTGACCGGCGCTCACGTGCGCACGCGCTGCACCGCCTGCCACGCCAACGAACGCTATGACGGCACGCCGACCACCTGCATCGGTTGCCACCGCGAGGACGACCACCACCGCGGCAGCCTTGGCGAAAATTGCGGCGAATGCCATTCCACCGCGAACTGGGCGACGCAACGATTTGATCACGCACGAACCGGCTTTCCGCTACGCGGCCAACACGGACGCATCGCCTGCGCGGCCTGCCACGTGCAGCCCGCAGGCCAGGTACGTTTGCCGATCGAGTGCGTAGCGTGTCACCGCTCCGACGACAGCCACCGAGGACGCAATGGCCCCAATTGCCAGGAATGCCATTCCGAGACCGATTGGCGCCAGACCCGGTTCGATCACGCGCGCCAGACCCGCTTTCCCTTGCGCGGCGGCCACGCGCGTTTGACCTGTGCGCAATGCCATACCCAGCCCGCGCGCGAGGTGCGGTTGGCGATGACCTGCATATCCTGTCACCGCGACGATGACGCCCACGCCGGCCAACAGGGAACCCAGTGCGAGCAATGCCATAACGATGGCGGCTGGAAGGCAGCGGTCCGTTTCGACCACGGACTGACGGCATTTCCCCTGATAGGCGAGCATGTCGGCGTCGCCTGCGCTACCTGCCACGCGACCCCGCGCTTCAAGGATGCATCGACAGAATGCGCGGAGTGTCACCGCGACGATGATCGCCATGAGCGGCGGCTCGGACCAAACTGCGCCGCCTGTCACAGTCCAGTGGGCTGGGCCGCTTGGCGCTTCGATCACGACGCGCAAACCGATTTCGATCTAACCGGCGCGCACGCGGGGTTGCAGTGCGAGGCCTGCCACACCAGGCCCATGCGCAACCGCGTGAGTCAGTCCAGCGCCTGCATCGCGTGTCATCGCTCGGATGACATTCACCGCGGCGAATTCGGATCTGAATGTGGGCGCTGTCACACGACGGAACGCTTCGCCGGCGCCAGACCGCGTTTGTAATCTTTGTCATGTTACAAACAATTTCGAGGCGAGTGTATCGGCGCCGTGCTTAGGCTCGTGTTAAGAGAACCGAAGGGACAAGCTCGGGGGAGTTCGTCAGGCGAACGATTGTCTGCGGTCGCAACGCGCGGGGATGTGCGATGGAAGATGCACATGATCGAATGCGGCGGGTGGTGCGCCGACTAGCGCAGCTTACCTTGGCGCTGATTGCATGCGTCGCATTCTTCGCGGCCAGCCCCGAGACGGCCTTGGCGCAAAGCAGAAATCCTAGCAGCGCCAATTTCGATCACGACACCACGGGCTTCTCATTGACCGGCGCACACGTACGACTGGAGTGCACCGAGTGTCACGCCAACGGCGTTTTCACCGGCGCGCCGAACAGCTGCGCGGGCTGTCACGACGGCTCGCGCGCGATGGGGCGGGGCGCCGCCCACTTACCGACCTCGCAGCAATGCGGCGCCTGCCACAGTACTGAGAATTACCGGCTGGTCCGCTTCGACCATGCCGAAGCACGCGGAACTTGCGTTTTTTGCCACGACGGTCGTCGCGCCAGCGGCAAGGCCGCCACCCATCCTCCCAGCAGCAATAGTTGCGAGGATTGCCACAGCACCGGAACCTGGACGACGACGCGCTTCGACCATGCCGGCGTCACCGGTTCGTGCTTCAGCTGTCACAACGGCACGCGCGCCACCGGCAAGTCGCCCACACACATTCTGTCGGGCAATACCTGCGAGGATTGCCACACCAGCACCACCACATGGGCCAATGCGCGCTTCGATCACGCCAGCGCCACGGGCTCGTGCTTCAGCTGCCACAACGGCACGCGCGCCACCGGCAAGACGCCGACCCACATCGCTTCCGGCAATACTTGCGAGGACTGCCACACCAGCACCACCACCTGGGCCAACGCGCGCTTCGATCACGCCAGCGCCACCGGCACGTGCGTGAGTTGTCACAACGGGACTGCCGCGACCGGCAAATCCAACACCCATCTGGCAACCAGCAATAATTGCGACGATTGCCACGTCACCTCGAGTTGGACGAGCGTGCGCTTCGATCATGCCGGCGTCACGGGCACGTGCGTCAGCTGCCACAACGGCACGACCGCGACCGGTAGGTCGGCGTCCCACTTGCCGACCGCGACGACTTGCGAGGACTGCCACATCACCACCAATTGGACGAATGTGCAGTTCGATCACGCCGCAGCCACGGGGGCCTGCTTCTCGTGCCACAACAACACGAGAGTTCCCGGCAAACCCGCGACCCACATCCAGACCAGCAACACGTGCGACGATTGCCACGTCACCACGACCTGGACCAACGTTCGCTTCGATCACGCCGGCGTCACCGGAACCTGCGCAAGCTGCCACAACGGGACTAGCGCGACGGGCAAGACGCCGACCCACATCCAGACCAGCGCTGATTGCGGCGATTGCCATTCCTCCGTCGCCTGGATACCGGCCAACTTCGATCATTCTGGCGTTAGCGGATCGTGCGGAACCTGCCACAATGGCACGACCGCTACTGGGCGCCCGCCAACGCACTTCACGACTTCGCTTGGGTGCGAGGATTGCCACCTGACCACGGCTTGGACGCCGATAATTTTCCGTCACACCTCGGCGGACTATCCAGGCGATCACCGCGCCTCCGTGACGTGCGTCAATTGCCACACCAGCAATGCGCAGACTATCGCCTGGCGTAATCCCGCCTACGCGCCCGATTGCGCGGCCTGCCATGCCAATGATTACAGGCCAGGCCCGCACCGGAAGCACCAGAACCCAGACGTCAACTACACGGTGAGCGAATTGCGCGACTGCGCTGGCGCTTGCCACATCTACACCGACAGCTCGCTGACAACGATCGCCACCCGGCGCAACTCTCACCACCGTGTCAACGGCGGCGGCTTCGATTGAGGGATACATGAGTTATGTGCGAACTCTTGGACGCCTCACGGCGGGGGTGGCTGTCCTAGCCGGCGTGATGCCGGTTACTGCGGCGTTCGCGCAGCCGACCCTGGATCGGGTGCTTTCGGACGCGACCGTGGAAGAGGGCGCGCACTGCGCTGTCGTTCAGGTCGGCTTCAATTTTCCGGTCCGCTATGTGAGCCACTTCCCTTCCGCCGCCGGCGACGAAGTGCGCGTGCGCGTGCGCGCGTTCGACCAGCGCGAACACGGCGCTGCGATGGCGCGCCGGGAATCGGTTCGCGCACCCGATAGCGCGCTGGCCAATATCACCGCGATCGATTTCGACGGCAATCGCCCCGAGGGGGCGACGCTTTCGTTGCTGTTCGACGGGGCGACGCGCTTCGCCGTAGGCCAGGGCGGCGATTTCCGCAGCATCAATATCGCCATCAATGACGGGACCGATCCGGCCCAATGCACACCGACCTCTCATCCGGGCGACGAAGCGATCATCGCTGTTCCCAGCCGGGAGCCGGAGCGGGTCTCGACAGAGGTGGACAACGGCGTCGGCGCCGGCGACCCGCTGCTTGCCGAGGCGCGCGCGGCGATGACCGCCGGCGACAACGCCCACGCCGTGCAATTGCTGACCCGGATACTGGAGACGCCCACGGCGCCGAGCGCCCGCGACGCCCAGGAATTGCTGGGCCTCGCGCGTGAGCGCGCCGGCCAAAGCGCCCACGCGCGCGCCGAATACGAGGAATACATCCATCGCTACCCCAGCGGGGCGCCGACAGAGCGAGTGCGCCAGCGCTTGGCCGGCGTGCTGGCCGCCGAAGTACCGGTGCGCCAGCAATTGCGTCGCGCCGAGCGTCAGGACCGTCGCGGCGCAGGCGCGCAATGGGAAGCGAATGCCAGTCTGTCCCAATATCTATTCCGCGACGAGAGCACCTACACCTACGAGGAAATGTTCGGTCCTCAGACCACGACCACGGAAAGCCAGGTCAATCAGAACGAATTGCTGACCGCGCTCGACAGCGACGTGGCGGTCACCACCAACAACTTCCGCGCTCGTGTGCGCGCCTCGGGCTCCTACACCAACGATTTCCGTCCCGACGGCGAGGACGAAGGCAGCGTCAGCGCGCTCTATCTCGAAATCGGCGACACCGACGACAATGTCAGCCTGCGCGCGGGACGCCAGACCCGTTCGTCGTCGGGGGTATTTGGCCGCTTCGACGGCGCGGTCGCGTCCGCGCGCGTCGGCCGGGTCCGGTTCGATGCGATTGGCGGCTACCCTGTGGAAAGCCCGCGCGACCTCACGTTCGATCCCGACCGCGTCTTCTACGCCGCTAGCGCCGAGTACCAGGGCGAGGATTGGGACGCTAGCATTTACCGATTGCGTCAGACAGCGAACGACCTTGTCGATCGCGACGCCGTCGGCGTCGAGTTGCGCTATGTCAGCAATCGGGCCAGCTTGTTTCTGCTTGCCGATTACGACCTGCACTACAAGGAACTCAATATCGGGCTCGCCAACGGCTCCTTCACCTTGGTCGGCGACGCCACGCTCAATCTCGGCGTCGATATTCGCAAGGCGCCGATGCTCTCGACGATCAACGCACTCATCGGTCAGCCGGTCGCCTCACTGGAGGAGTTGCGCCTTACGTACACCGACGCAGAGGTTGAGCAATTGGCGCGCGACCGCACCGGCCAAGCTACCACCTATTTTGCCGGCCTGTCGGTTCCCATCAACGAGAAGATTTCGTTCAATGTGGACGCCACCGCTTCGAGCATGGACGCAACGCCTGCCTCCGGCGGCGTCCCGGCGACTGAAGAAACCAATGGCGAGATGTACGCCTCCGCGCAGATTGTCGGCACTGGACTCTTCAAGGAAGGCGATCTTGGCAGCATCGGCGTGCGATACGCCAATACCAAGACCTCCACTCGCTTCGGCCTCGATCTCAACACCCGCTATCCGGTCAGCCGGTCCTTGCGCATCAGTCCGCGGCTGCGATTGAGCCACCGTTCCAACAGGCATGACGAGGGGACGCAGTTCTCCGCTCGGCCATCGCTGCGGCTCAATTATCAATTGGGGCGGCGCGCTTCATTCGAAGTCGAAGGCGGCGCCGAATGGCAGCGCAACGAAAATGCGCTGATGCGCGAGCAAAGCTGGGATTATTTCTTCAGCGCCGGGTATCGCCTGGATTTTTGAGACAAGGCGGAACAAGCGCCTGAGAGTGGTGGGACGTGAGAGACGAGGATAGGCAGGTTCTTTTGGCCGCGGTCGCCGCAATTAGGGGCGAGGGCCGCTACCGGGTGTTCGCGGACATCATGCGCGAGCGCGGGCGGTTTCCGCGGGCGCGGCTGCGTCTGCCCGAGGGCGGCTTCCGCGACATCGTGGTTTGGTGTTCGAACGACTACCTGGGTCAGGGCCAGTGCGCCCAAGTGATCGAGGCGGCCCATGCGGCCTTGGATAAAGTTGGCGCTGGTGCGGGAGGGACACGCAATATCTCCGGCACCACGTCCTACCATGTCGATCTCGAAAGCGAGCTCGCCTCGCTGCACGGCAAGGAGGCTGCGCTCCTGTTCACGTCAGGTTATGTGTCGAACGATGCGACGCTCTCGACGCTGGCAAAGCTGTTTCCGGATTTATGGATTTTCTCGGACGCCTCCAACCACGCCTCGATGATCGAGGGCATCAAGCGCGCCAAGTGCGAGCGCCGAATCTTCCGCCATAACGACCTCCAGCATCTCGAGGCCCTGATCAATGAGGCGCCGGCCTCCGCGCCGAAGCTGATCGCCTTCGAGAGCGTGTATTCGATGGACGGCGACACCGCCCCGATCGAGGCCATTTGCGCTATCGCCGAAGCTTATGGGGCGATGACTTATCTCGACGAAGTCCACGGCGTCGGACTTTACGGCGCCACCGGCGGCGGCGTCGCCGAGCGCGACGGGGTCATGCACCGGGTCGATTTCATCGAAGGTACGCTGGCGAAAGCGTTCGGGACCATGGGCGGTTACGTGACCGGTCCAGCAGCGGCCATTGACGCGATCCGTTCGGCTGCCGCCGGCTTCATCTTCACGACCTCGCTCGCGCCATCGATCGCAGCAGCTGCGCTTGAAAGTGTGCGTTTGGTGCGCGCTTGCCCGCACATGCGCGATCGTCTGGCTGAACGAGCCGAAAGGCTGAAAGCGCTGTTGCGCAGGGCTGGCCTGCCGGTGATGGATGCGTCCACCACCCATATCGTGCCAGTGCTGGTTGGGGATGCGGCGCTCTGCAAGAGGGTGTCGGATTCGCTGCTCTACGAACACAGTATTTACCTGCAGCCGATTAATTTCCCCACCGTGCCGCGCGGAGCCGAACGCCTGCGCATCACACCGACGCCCTTCCACGACGACGCGCTGATGGAGGATTTGGTGGCGGCCATGCGCGCGGTGTGGGCCAAGCACGCCAAGGGGCGCGCGGCATGAATTGCGCAAGGCAAGAGAGGTGCTGAGCACGTTAGCAAATCCCGCCCGATTCTTGACGCTGTCGCGCTGGTTTGCGCCGGTCTTGGGCATTTTGGCGGCGTTGTTGTTCGCCGTCGCGTTGCCGTGGGGATTGTTCAACTCTCCGGCCGATTATCAGCAGGGCGAGACCGTCCGCATCATGTACGTGCATGTGCCGGCAGCGTGGTGGTCGCTTGGCATTTACGCATTCATGGGCGTAGCAAGCCTGGTGGGCATAGTCTGGCGCCATGCCCTGGCCGACATCGCCGCCCGCGCCGCGGCTCCAATCGGGGCTACTTTTGCCGGTCTTTGCCTGGTGACTGGCTCGATTTGGGGCGCGCCAACATGGGGAACATGGTGGGAATGGGACGGCCGGCTCACCTCGATGCTCGTCTTGTTTTTGATCTATCTGGGCTATATCGCGCTCTGGTCGGCGATCGACGACGAAGTAAAGGCGGCCCGCTTGGCGGGGATTTTTTGCCTCGCCGGTCTCATCAACTTGCCGGTGATAAAATTTTCGGTCGAATGGTGGTCGACGCTGCACCAACCGGCCAGTGTGCTGCGCGCAGGCGGCTCGGCTATTGACCCGTCGATGCTTGGGCCACTTCTTACCATGGCCGCCGCCTACGCTGCTCTCTTTGGGGCGCTACTGATGTTCAATATGCGCGCGGCGATCCATCGTAGGCGCGTGGAAATTGTGCGTTTGCGGGCGGAGTCCGGATCATGGTGACCGATGCCTGGCCCTACATTTGGGCGGCCTATGTCGTTACCGTTGCTTCGCTTGGCGTCCTGACCTTGGTGGTCGTTGTGCGTGCCGCACGCTGGGGCAAGTTAGCCAAGCGTCAAGCGCAGATCGACAGATCCGCAAAGGAGATTTGATGCGACGAAAACACCAACGCTTGCTTGTGCTTGCTGCGGGGGGCGTATTGCTTGCCGCTGCGGCTGGCCTGACATTGGTCGGCTTGCGGGGCCAGATCGTGTACTTTGTGACGCCGACAGAACTTACGCAGTCCGCTTATCCCGGCCAACGCATTCGCTTGGGTGGGCTTGTTGCCCAGGGATCCTTGAGACGCGAGTCCAACGGCGCCAATCATTTCAGTGTGACGGACGGTGAACGCACTGTTGAAGTTCGGTACGTCGGCCTGTTGCCGGATCTGTTCCGTGAGGGCCAGGGTGTTGTAGCCGAGGGCGTTTGGCAGAGTTCAATGCTCTTCCTCGCCGAGCGCGTACTTGCCAAACACGATGAAAACTACATGCCGTCGGAGGTGGCGGAGGCGCTCAAGCGACGCGGAGAATGGCGCGGCGGCGAGCAGGCGGCGCCAAGCGCCGATTAGGCCTTGCGGCGGCACATAACGAAATCGTCATGTAGCAGTCAGCCAGGCGAAAGCCCGCTGTGGTATTGTCATTGCAGGGCGAGAAATGGCTCGCCAAGCCGGTGTGGAGAGAACGCGCGCGGTCGTGTTGGCAAGTCAGGAGGCCGTGCGTGCGCCTGTTGGTGGTTGAAGATGAGGTGCGAACCGCCAGCCTGTTGGCAAAGGGGCTGACCGAGGCGGGTCACGTCGTCGATGTCTGCAATGACGGCGTGGACGGTCTGGCCGCGGCCACGACGGGTCTCTATGACGCCATTGTCCTGGACATTATGTTGCCCAAGCTCGACGGCTGGTCATTCCTGGCGGGATTGCGCGAGCAAGACAGGCGGACGCCAGCCCTTATACTTTCCGCGCGCGAGGATGTGCGTGACCGCATCCGCGGCCTCAATCTCGGCGCCGACGACTACCTTGTAAAGCCGTTCATATTCGAGGAATTGTTGGCACGGCTCAATGCGCTGCTGCGCCGCCAGCAGCCAGCGCAAAACAAGCCGCTCGAATTCTCCGACCTGTCGCTTGATCAGCGCAGCCTGACGGCCATTCGCGGTACGGAAAAGATCAACCTGACCGCCAAGGAATTCCAGATGCTGGAATTGTTCATGCGCCACCAAGGAGAAATTCTCTCGCGCACCTTCATCTCCGAGCGGATTTGGGACATGAGCTTCGACGCCGACAGCAACGTCATTGAAGTGAACGTCCGCCGGCTGCGCCGCAAGATCGACGAGCCGTTCGAGCGCAAGCTGATCCATACCATCAAGGGCGCCGGCTATGTCCTTCGTTAGCGCCGCCTTGGACGAGATCCGGCGCCGGCGCACTGTCAGCCACCCCCCCTCGCTGCGGTCACAAGTTCTGATCTGGTTCGGGGCGTCGCTCTGCGCGGCCATTGGCGGGGTTTGCGTCGTGCTCTATTTCGCACTCATCGCGCAGACCAATTCGATCGACGATCAGCTGTTGGAGAAGAAATTCGATACCCTGCGTGGGATGATCTCCAATGAGGCGGAGCGGACCTATTGGATCGGTCACGAGGTGTCGGAGGATATGGTGGGGCCGCGGCGGGTGTTCGTCCGCGTGCTCGGGCCAGAGGGCGGGGTGCTCGTCGAAACCCCGGACATGGCCGAAGTCGCGCCAGCCGGCCTGTTCCACAATTTGGCCGCCGATGCGGCGCGGCCGATCTTCGCGACCGCACGGACTGCGCAGCGCGGGCAGTTCCGCACTTTGGTTGGGTCGGCGATCTGGGCAGACGGCGCGCGGCTTATTCCAGCGACTGTTCAGATCGCAACCGACACCTCTCTCGACGATGGCGTGCTCGCCGCGTATCGGTGGGCATTGGCGGTCGTAGCCGTGGTCGCCGCCGTTTTGGGGTTGGGGGCGGGTTGGTTTTGGATCGCACGCCTCTTGCGTCCCCTGGAACACGTCACCGACCAGGTCGGCGCACTTGATCTGAACCAACTTGGCAAGCCAATCGAGACTAAGGGCTTCTCGCGGGAGTTGGCGCGACTGGTCCACCAGCACAACGCCATGATGGCGCGACTCGCACATACCTATGAGGGCCTCCAGCATTACGCCGATAATGCCGCGCACGAATTGCGCACGCCGCTGAACAAGATGCTGTTGGAACTCGACATCGCTTTGCGGCAATCGCGTTCGCCCGAAGAGTATCGGGAGGCGGTCTCGCATGCCGCACAAGCGTGCCGGGAGCTCAGAGGACTCGTCGAGCGTCTCCTGTTCCTTGCGCGGGTGTCCGCACGCCAGACCGCGCTGCAGGCAGAGCCCTTCGCCGTCGGCGATGTATTGGCGCACGTTGTCGGCTATTTCGAGGGGCCCGCCGAAGAAGCCGGCGTGGTCGTCTCGCTACAGATGGAGGAGGGCATTGCCCTGAGCGCAGATCGTGTGCTTTTCCAACGCGCGATCGTCAACCTTCTGAGCAATGCCATCGACCACACCCCGAAAGGGGGAAGCGTCGTCATCTCGGTGTGCATGAAAGATGGCGAGGCTCGCATTGTAGTGCGTGACACGGGCAGGGGGATTGCAAGCGAAGACCTTGGCCGCGTGTTCGATCGGTTTTATCGCAGCGACAACGTCAGAGGTGCGATCGGGGGGCATGTTGGCCTCGGACTGTCGATCACCAAAGCTATCGCCGAATTGCACGGTGGGCGCATCGCGATCGAGAGCACGCTTGGCCGCGGCACCAGCGTGACCATCGACCTGCCAGGGGCAGTGGCCACGGAACAGTCCCTCGGCGTCGTCGCCTGAAACACCAGTGCTACGCCAAGTGGGTGAGCCCGATCCGCGGACGCGGGAATTATTCCCCAATTTCAAATTCGTCATTTGAGAATCACGAGGACGACAGGCCGCGCACGTTACGCTTTCGGAATGAATGCTCGCGCCAAGAACGGTGGCGGGCTTCTTTTGGGGAGCTAGGGGTGTCATGGCCAGCTTGAAGCCGTTTGTTTTGAATCTCGACGATCTGGAGTTCATTTTTCGCCAGGTCACCTTCCGCCCCCTGTTCGACATCGACGGAAACGCGATCATAAACTGGAACGGCGTGGGCTCGGTCTATGATGGCCACGGCGTGCTTATCGGCGTCGGTGGGGTCGTTGTTGGCGATGTAGATTCGCTGGCGGCGATAGAGGCCTTCGGGCGATCCTACGCCTCGGCGACCGACCTCTCTGGAATTCGTGATGTTTCCGGGTTCAACAACAATCTGCTTCGCGTGCACGCTTATTGGGGCACGGTCGATCAACCGTTCGCGCGCACGGTAGCGGCGAACTACGCCAATTTCACCAGCGCCGTCGACCCCAGTGTTGCGCTCTCCTATGGCGCCCAGCACGGCGGCTTCGATCTCAGCATTTCCCAGCCTGGCGTCCAGTACGCCGCAGCAACCGATTACACGCCGACCGTTTCTGGAAGCAGCGCTACCGCAATTGTGACGCTGCAGAATGTGGTCGATTACACGCCGCGCATGATCAGCCGAACGGTGACGACGGCCGGTGTGATCATGCTGACGGAAGGCGACCTGCCAGGATATGCGGGCGCGACGCCCAATCACATCGTCTACAACACGCCGTTCCTGTCCGATGGCGCGACGGCCAACCCGAATTACAACCCGGCGGACGTCGAAGGCGTTTCAATCGTCAGCGATTACGGTCTGCTCGGAACACTCGGTCATACCGACTATCAGAAGACGCTTGCCAACGGCGCGCCGGACCCAACTCAGTCGGGCAGCGCGGATTCCTTCATCGGCGCCGAAAACCCAGGCGTTGCGCCGACCAACGGCTGGTTTGCCTTGTTCGGCCAGTTCTTCGATCACGGCCTCGACTTCATCGACAAGTCTTCCGGCAAAACCATCAAGATCGCGCTAGCGCAGGATGACCCTCTCTATGGTGTACTCGGCCCCGACGGCCGCCCTGTCACCGCGATAACGATCACGCGCGCGACCCCCGCTGGGGCCGATGTCAACGGCGACGTCGCCTACGTCAACCATACTTCCCCATTCATCGACCAGAGCCAAACCTACGGCTCCAGCGATCAGATGACGAACCTCCTGCGCAAATGGGTCTCCGACGACGGCGGCGAGACTTACCACGCCGGTATGAATCTGTTCGATGGGACCACGCTGGCGACGCAGTGGAAGCGGCCTGACGGATCGCTGACCAACGATACATTGCCGACGCTCAATGAATTGCGCGATCATGTTCTCGACACCCAGCGCGATGGGTTGACCTGGGAAGACGTGTCGAACCTGCGCAATCGCGACGCCAACGGCGCCGTAACTACCGGCGCATCGGATCAGGCCTTGCTGCTCGACATGAACCCACGCTTCGACGGCGCCCATCTCGACGCTGCGACCGCGATCGGCGCTAGCACCGTTGCCACGCTCGTGGACGATGCGGTGATCA
This sequence comes from Terricaulis sp., assembly GCA_040080225.1. GTDB lineage: Bacteria > Pseudomonadota > Alphaproteobacteria > Caulobacterales > Aquidulcibacteraceae > Vitreimonas. The sequence continues at coordinate 3,672 of JBEBIU010000015.1, read as the reverse complement.
CCCTGAACGCAAATCTCGCCAGCACCATCAGCGGCATGCCGGGAAATGGCGCCCTCAATCCGACCCGCGTCGGCGCCGGCGACAGCTTCGCCCAGGAACTCGATGGCCGGATCACGCTGCATCTGGGCGAGGATCTCGTGATCGCCACCGGACCGACTTCGTCGATGACCATAGTCGCCGGCGATTACAGCGGCGCCAACGCGTTGATGTTGTGGGTGGACTTCTCAAACTTCTCCATCTCCGCGCCCGCAGGCGCTGTGCATGACGCCGTCGGCCAGATTCTGCTGGCCGCGGTCGGCGATCACTACATAGCCGGCGACGGCCGCGTGAACGAGAATTTCGGTCTCACCGCCATCCACCACGTGTTCCATGAGGAGCACAACTTTCAGATCCAGAACCTGCAGAACGCGATCTATGCGCAGGACGCGGCCTCAGGCGACGCGAGTCACGCCATCCTGCATCAGTGGCAAGTCGACACCGGAGCGACTGACGGCGCCGGCAACTACATCTACGCCAACGGGGCTGGCGCTGCCGACGATGTCATCGCCTGGGACCAGGAGAAGATGTTCAAGGCCGCCAAGCTGGTGGTCGAGATGGAATACCAGCACGCCGCCATCGACCAATATGCCCGCACCATCACGCCGCATATCCTCGAAGTGGTCGGCTATTCGAGCGGCGTGGACCCGAGCGTATCGCTGGAATTCTCGCAAGCGGCGTTCCGCTTCGGACACTCGACCATTCGCGAGACTATCGACACCATCGATCCCAACCATGGGCTCACCGGCAAGATAGTGAGCTACGCGCTCGAGCTGGCGTTCCTCAATCCGGGATTGTTCGCCGCCACGGGTCCGGCCGCCATCGCGCTTGGCATGTCGCATCAGCAAATGAACGAGGTCGATGAGTTCATCACCCCCGCGCTCAACCAAGGCCTGCTGGGCCAGCCGCTCGATCTCGCCGCTATCAATATCGCGCGCGGCCGCGACATTGGCATCCCCACACTTAACGAGTTCCGCGCCAAGGTCGGCCTCACGCAATATGTAAGCTGGGACGATTTCGGGCGCAACATGATCCACCCCGAGTCGTTGGTGAGCTTCATCGCCGCCTACGCATTCGACGGCGACGTCGCCAAGGCGCAGGCGCTGGCTGGCCTGTTCGACGGCAGCATCGCCGAGGGCGATGTCGTAGCGCTCGGCTACACCCTCGATCAGGCGTTGGCGTTCATGCTGAATGACGCCGGTGCGCCAGCGGGCGCCGACGCGTTCAATCTGATCGACACCTGGATCGGCGGCCTCGCCGAGGCGCACGTGCCGGGCGGGCTGCTGGGCTCGACCTTCGATCTCGTGTTCGTCAATCAGATGGAAAATTTGATCAACGGCGACCGCTTCTATTACCTCGTTCGCCTGTTCGGCCAACAATTCGGCGAAGAGGTCAACAACGGCCAGCTCAAGGACATCGTCGAGCGCAACACCGGCCTCGAGCACCTCAACGGCTCGATCTTCGCCTACGCCGACAAGTATTACGATTTCGGCGCGCAAGATTCGAACACGGCGCTCGACAGTCACAAGACCGAGCACAAGTACGCCGAGGCCCTGGCGGCCAACCCCACGCTCGGAATTTGGTCCGACGGCAGCGCCAACCCGCTCAGCATCAACGGCAACGGCGCGATCATCACCGTTGGCGGCGTCCAATACATCCGCGACTTCCGGCCGGACTTGGCCCCGGGCTTCGTCCACCCGGTGGAAGGCACGCCGACATCCGGCGCCGAGTCCCACGAGGTTATGGTCGGCACCGATCGGCCCGACTACGTACACCTGCGCAGCGGCGACGACACCTTCTACGGCGAGGGCGGCGCCGACAAAATCTTCGGTGATTTCGGAAACGATCGCTTGTATGGCGGCGACGGCGCGGACACGATCGATTCCGGCGATGGCGCTGACCTAGTCGATGGCGGCGCCGGCGACGATATCATCTACGGTTTCGGCAGCGGCACCGAGATCGGCGGTTTCGATCAGTTGGTCGGCGGCTTCGGTAATGACACCATCTGGGGCGGTGAAGGCATCGACAAGCTCTCGGGCGGGGCTGGCGACGATGCGCTCTACGGCGAAGGCAACACCGACCCGTTCACCCATGGCGGCGATGGCAACGACTATATCGACGGCGGCTCCTCTGGCGACAACCTTTATGGTGATGCCGGCGACGACTTTGTCTACGGCAGCGACGATCAAGACATCGTGCAGGGCGACTCGGGCGACGACATCTTGCGCCCAGGCAAACAATCGCAGGCGATCAATGGCGGCCCTGATGAAGTGATCGGCGGCACCGGCTTCGTCGATGACGGCTTCGATCTCATGGATCTCAGCGATTGGGATCTGAACCCGCTCGGCGTCATCGCGGACATGATTACCCAAGCCAACCCGATGGTGAACATCGACGGCACCACCTCGTTCCCGGCCTGGTTCCAGGTCGAAGGCGTGGTCGGCACCCAAAACAACGACACGCTCATCGGCCTGGACGCGGTGACGCCAGCGGCTGAAATAACACTCTTCGGCGGCGGCAATTGGCTGATCGGCGGGTCCGGCAACGACACCATCACTGGCGCCGGCGGCAACGATGTGATCGTCGGCGGCTCGATCCGGCTCGACACGCTGATCGGCGCCTACAACAATCCAGACGGTGCGGCCGGGGGCGTTTACGACCATATCCTGGCTGATGGCACGACCCATCGGGCCGCGCCAAACGCGGCGTTGAGCGCAGGCCTTCTGGGTGCGGCAATTCTCAGTCCCGACTTCGACAAGCATTTCACCGAGATGCTGCGCACAGAGCGTTTCAAGGATCTCATGCTCGGCGACGGCGGCGTCGATGGCGCGGCGGACGTCGCCGTGTTCAGCGGAAACTGGCTCGACTATAGCATCGTCGCCCTCGACGCTTTCGGCAATGTGATAGCAAGCCCGTCGGCGGCGTTGGCGTCGATATTTGCAGTACGACTGGCCGACAATGGCGGCCTTAACCTGGACGGCACGGCGCGCGTCGCGAACGATGGCGTCGATCTCGTGCTAGGCGTCGAGGTGTTCAGGTTCGAGGATGGCGATCGAGCGCTCGCTCAATTGTTCAACCACACCCCAACGGGCGGGGTGGCGTTCGCTGCGGAAGACAACAATCCAAACGTCTTCGGCAACAACGACGCAAACGCTGTGCGTTTGACGCCGACGAACACAATCGCGGACCTAGATGGCGTCGCGTCAGCGATCGTCTACACTTGGTTGGACGGCGCCAATGCGGCAATCGCGACGGTAGGCAGCACTACACTCCCTTACGTCGATACCGCCGGTGCGGCGCCGCGCCTCGTGCTGCACACCACCGCCGGCGCGCTGGTGCAGGAAGTGGCCACGTACACGGATGGCGGCGGCTTTGTGGAAACGGTCTCCAAGACCTGGAACATGGTCGTCGGCGCGTCCGGCGATGATAGCGGCGCCAATCAGCTCACCGGCACGACCAGCACCGCAATCGACGATGTCATCTTCGGCCTGGCCGGCGACGACACGTTGAATGGTCTCGCGGGCGATGATCGCCTTTACGGCGGGGCCAACAACGATACGCTGAACGGCGGCGATGGCGCGGACGTGCTTGTGGGCGGAACTGGCGCCGACCAGCTGAATGGCGGCAACGGCGCTG
>JBEBIU010000014.1:0-37061 GCA_040080225.1 Terricaulis sp. | reverse complement strand
AGGTAATCCTTACCCACCGGTAAAAATTGCCGGCCGTTAGATCATCTGACCTTAGGCCGCATTCGCCCGCTCGCGCTCGATCATCTCTTTGGCCAATTGGATGTAGGCTTTCGAACCGGTGGCGTTTTGATCGTAGATGATCGCCGGCAGTCCGTGCGATGGCGCCTCGGAAATCTTGACGTTGCGTGGTATCACGGTCTGATAGACCTTGTCCGGGAAATGCTTGCGCACCTCGGCGGCGACCTGGTCCGACAGCGTGGTGCGCCGATCGTACATTGTCAGCACGACGCCTTGGATTTCGAGCGCGGGATTGAGGTTCGCCTTCACCGCATTGATGGTCGACACCAACTGGGCCAAACCTTCCAGCGCGAAATACTCGGTTTGCAACGGCACCAGCACCGCGTCCGCCGCGGTCAGAGCATTCACAGTCAACACGTTTAGCGAGGGCGGGCAATCGATCAGCATGTAATCGACCTGCTGCGCGCCGTCGTTGCGAAAGCGCGCTACAGCGTCACGCAAACGGAATTGCGCGCGCTCCGCCGACATCAATTCGGTCTCAATTCCCGAGAGGTTCACGTCCGCAGGAATGATGTACAAGTTCGGCACTTTGGTCGGCATGATCGCTTTGGCGAAAAGCTCCATGCCCGTGAGCACTTCGTAGGAGGTGATTGCGCTGTCGCCGGGATGTATGTCTATGCCGGTCGAGGCGTTGCCTTGCGGGTCGGTGTCGAAGATCAGCACTTGCTTGCCGGTCGCGGCCAGCGCCGTGCCGAGATTGATTGCGGTGGTTGTCTTGCCCACCCCGCCCTTTTGGTTGGCGATAGCCAAAATGCGCATGTCCCAATCTCCTTCCAGCGCCAGCTATCTCTCGCCCCGCACGACACGGACGATCCGGCCGCGCGGGTCGCTGAGGCTTCCCAGCACGTCTGCCCGATATGAAACACCCGTCGCCCCGGTAAGGACATCCTTCGCGGCGGCCAGCTCGGCGTCGGTATCCGCGCCCTTGTGGAAGAGTCCTTGCGCGCCGCGATCAATGAACGGCTTCGCATAGAGGATGAGTCGCGGCAAGGGCGCGAGCGCGCGGGCCGTGACGGCCTCGTAGGGCCCCTCGCTGGAGCTGAAATCCTCGATGCGCTGGTTGAAAACTCGCACCGGAAGCCTCGCCTCCTCCGCCACCGCGCGGAGAAACGCCGCTTTTTTTCCTGTGGATTCCAAGAGGTGGACCACCGCGTCACCCTGCTCAGCCAGGAATGCGGCGACCACCAGCCCGGGAAACCCCGCGCCAGAGCCGAGGTCTAGCCATCGCTTCGCTTTCGGAACGAGCCGAATGAGCTGTGCGCTGTCGAGCGCGTGTCGGCGCCAGAAATGCTCCAGCTCCTTCGGCCCGACTAGATTCATGCGCGCCGACCACTCCGCCAAGAGCCGACGGTGGATCTCCAGGCGCTCGATGGTTTCACGCGAAACCTCCGTGCCAAGGTCGCTGGCGAATTCGTAAGCCCCGTAGCTCAAGCGCGCTCCGTTCCGCGGCTCACGGGTGCGGCCCCGCCCCGCCGTAGACTGCCGCGAGGTAGCGCGTGATTGCGCGCGGATCGGTGATGAAAGCGCGGCGTAGGAAACGCGGCGCGTCCGCCGGGGCTTTGTCGGCGTCACCTAGCACGAGCACCGGCATGCCTTGGTTCTCTTCGCCGATCAGGGCGACAAGCTCCAGCCGTGGTCGCGGAAACGGGAGCCGGCGCACGTCGATCGAGCGCAGCCATTGCGCGTTCACGAGCAACGCCCCCTCAAGTGCTGCGCAATCGTGGCAAAACCAAGTGGCGCCCACGCCGTGCGTGGAATCCTCGAACGGCGCCCGAATTAGAAACAGGGTGTCGCGCACAATCTATGCCCTCTTCGGCTTGCGCTTCGCATGCGCGAGCAAAGCGGTCAACGCGCCTGGTGTGACACCTTCGATACGCGAAGCCTGGCCCAACGTGACCGGACGCGCCGCGGACAGTTTCTCGCGCACCTCGTTCGAGAGCCCGCCCACGCGCGCATAATCGAGCGCTGGATCGAGCCGCAAATCCTCGTCGCGCTTGAACGCCTCGACGTCAATCATCTGACGCGCCAGATAGCCGGCATACATGGCGTCGATCTCGATTTGCTCACGCGCCGAGGCGCTCAGACTTCGGAGTTCCGGCCAGATGCGCACGAGTTGTTCTATCGACACGCCGGGACACGCCAATAGCTGCAACACATCCCGCCGCTGCCCGTCCTGGTTGACCTGCAAGCCGAGTTTCGTGGCCTGCGCCGGCGTCACCGAGAGCGACTGAGCCAACGCGCGCGCTGCTTCGATTTCCTGCACTTTGCAAGCAAAAACACGCTCCCGCTCGGCGCCCACGCAACCGATCTCGACGCCCTTCGGCGTCAATCGCTGATCGGCATTGTCCGCCCGCAGCGAGAGCCGGTACTCGGCGCGCGAAGTAAACATCCGGTACGGCTCGGTGACGCCGCGCGTCACCAGATCGTCTATCATCACGCCAATGTATCCCTCAGCGCGGTTGATCTCGAAAGGCGCGCTCCCGCCCGCCGCGCGCGCGGCATTGAGCCCCGCGATCAAGCCTTGTGCTGCGGCTTCTTCATAGCCGGTGGTGCCGTTGATTTGCCCCGCGAGATAGAGCCCGGCGATGCGCTTGGTCTCCATCGTCGGATGCAATTCTCGCGGATCGACATAATCGTACTCGATCGCGTACGCGTGGCGCTTAATGCGCGCCCGTTCCAGGCCGGCGATCGTACGGATGAATCGTTCCTGTACATCTTCGGGCAAAGACGTGCTGATCCCGTTCGGGTAGACCGTGTCGTCGTCCAAACCTTCCGGTTCGAGAAAGATCTGGTGCGCGTCCTTCTCGGCGAAGCGCACCACTTTGTCTTCGATCGAAGGGCAATAGCGCGGCCCGCGCCCGCTAATCGCGCCGGAATAGACCGCGCTCTTGGAAAGCGATTCCTCGATGATGCGATGGGTCTCGGCATTGGTGTACGTCACGCCGCAAGCGACTTGTCGGTTGGCGATACGCTCGGTGAGGAACGAGAATGGCGACGGGACTTCGTCGCCATGCTGAAGCTCAAGCGAAGCCCAATCGATCGACGCGGAATCCAAACGGGCCGGCGTGCCGGTCTTCAGTCGCCCCATCGCGAAGCCTGCGCCGTACAAGCGATCCGAAAGCCCAATCGCCGGCGCTTCGCCGTGACGGCCGGCGGGGATGCGCTTGTCTCCGATGTGGATCACACCTTTGAGGAACGTGCCGGTTGTGAGCACGACGCGCGGGGCGCGGAACGCGCGGCCGTCGGCGGCAAGCACCCCTTGGACCGCCGACGTCCCCGCCGGCGAGACGCCGGCGGTCCAAGAAAGAACCAAATCCTCAACAGCCGCCGCTACAATCGTCAGCCCAGCCTGCTCCGCCAGCGCCGTCTGCATGGCCAGGCGATAGAGCGCGCGGTCCGCCTGCGCCCGCGGCCCGCGCACGGCGGGGCCCTTGGAGCGGTTCAGCAGCCGGAACTGAATGCCGGCGGCGTCGGCAACCCGCCCCATTACCCCGTCCAGCGCATCGACCTCGCGAACCAGGTGCCCCTTGCCTAGGCCGCCAATCGCCGGGTTGCAGCTCATCTCGCCGATGGTTGCGAGCTTGTGGGTGAGCAGCAGCGTCCGCGCGCCCATGCGGGCTGCGGCCGCAGCCGCCTCGCAGCCAGCATGGCCGCCGCCGATGACGATGACGTCGTAGGAGTTTTCAGGGCTCATTGGAGGTGCACTTCATAACCGAAATCCGGCGGGTTAGCGAGCCATCCGTTCCGCGTCCGGTTCCACGTGGAACCGGGCGCCCCTCACTTGCCGATGCAGAAGCTCGAGAAAATCTCGTCCAGCAAACCCTCGACATCGATCCGCCCGGTCAGCCGGCCAATGGCGGTTGCAGCCACGCGCACATCCTCCGCAGCCAATTCCGGGCCCTTGGAAAGCGCCGCGCGCGCCTGCTCCAGCGCAGCCCGCGCAGCCTCCACCAATCGCCGATGACGCGCCCGCGTCAGCATCGGCGCTTCCTCTCGGCCCAGTGCTTCGACCACCATCCCGGCCAGTTTCTCGCGAAGTTCGCTTAGTCCTTGGCCGGTGGCGACGGAAATTTCCAGCGGAGAGGCTGAGCCGAGCCCCGCCTGAGCCGCATCGAACTGCTGAAGCAGGGATGCAATCCCGGCTCGTGGCGGCGGCTCTCTGAGGTCGGCCTTTGTGTGGACCCAAATGTCGGGGGCGCGATTGCCTGCCAGCAGCTCAAAGAAGCTGGGGTCCCGCGATGCTGGGTCTCGAGCAAACAGGATGAGATCTGCCTCCTCGGCCCGAGCCAGCGCTCGCCGCACCCCCTCAGCCTCCACCGCATCCGCGGCCTCCCGCAACCCCGCCGTATCGGCGATCCAGACCGGAAAACCCCCAAGCACCAGCCGCACTTCGACCACGTCGCGAGTGGTGCCGGGGAGCTCCGAAACGATCGCCGCTTCGCGCCGGGCCAGCGCATTCAGCAAGCTCGACTTGCCGGCGTTGGGTGGGCCGATGATGGCGATGCGGTAGCCGTCCCGGACGCGCTCGCCGCGATGGGAATCGTCCAGGTGCCGGGCCATGTCTGCGCCCAACGCTTCCAGGATTGGTCCGGCCCGGCGGGCCAGCGCCTCAGGCAGGTCTTCGTCGGGAAAATCGATCTCCGCTTCTATCAGGGCGGCGGCTTCGATCAGGCGGGCGCGCCACGCCTCGTAGACTTCGCTGAGCGCGCCGCGCGATTGCCGCAGCGCTTGGCGGCGCTGACCCTCGGTTTCGGCATCGACCAGGTCCGCGAGACCCTCGGCTTGCGCCAGGTCGAGCTTGCCGTTCTCGAAGGCGCGGCGCGTGAACTCGCCAGGTTCGGCTGGCCGCACGCCTGCTCGGGCGAGGCAAGCGCCGACAATCGCCTCGATCACCGCCGGCCCGCCATGCACATGCAGCTCGGCGACATCCTCGCCGGTGAAGCTCCTTGGCGCGGGAAACCAGAGCGCCAGGCCTTCGTCGAGCAAATCGCCGCTATTGGCATCGCGAAAAGCGCTGAATGTCGCCAAGCGCGGCGCGGGTAGTCCAGAACTCCTCAGCGCGCGAAGCGTTGCGCCCGCCATCGGCCCCGACACCCGGATCACCGCCACGCCTGCGCGTCCGGCCCCGGATGCGAGGGCCACGATCGTGTCCGGTTTCATGTGAAAACCTCTAAGCCCAATTAGGGCTTAGCCATGCCGGCGGCGCTGGTCATCAGTTTCACGAAGGCGTCCTGCGCCTGCGTTCCGACGCTCATCCAGGAGCTCATCATCGTCTCCGGGCTCATCAGCGCCAGATTGGCCTCCATGCGCTTGCCCATCTCAGAGACCAACTGCTCGTTGATCGGCGTGACATCGGGAAGCCCCATGAAGCGGCGCGCTTCCTCGGGGCTGCACTCGACATTGACGGTGAATTTCATGGGATACGAATCCTTCGCGCACGGCGCGCCCGCGTCTATAACGCGCCCTGACCGATCAAGACAGACGGAGCGAAAAGCATGGGCGAGTGGCTTGAGATAAAGGGCCCGGACGGCGGCTTCAGGGCGTATGTGGCGCGGCCCGCGGGCGCGCCAAAAGCAGCCGTCGTGGCGATCCAGGAAATATTCGGCGTCAACGCGGTGATGCGCGGCAAAGCTGATTGGCTCGCCTGTGAGGGCTATCTGGCGATCGCGCCGGACCTGTTCTGGCGGCTCGGCAAAGACATCGACATCAGCGACCAGAGCGAAGCCGAGTGGGCGCAAGCGTTCGATTATTTCAAACGTTTCGATGTTGGCGCTGGCGTTCACGACATCCAGGCGACGATCGCGCACGCGCGCGGCATGGGCTGCGCGAAAGTGGGCGCCGTCGGCTATTGCCTCGGCGGCATGCTGGCCTACCTCACCGCGACCCGCACCGATGCAGATGCAAGCGTCGGCTATTACGGCGTCGGCATCGCCGGCCTGCTGAGCGAAGGCGTCAACATCAAGAAGCCGCTGATGCTGCACATCGCCGGCAAGGACGCTTTTGTACAACAAGCCGACCAGGACGCCATGCACGCCGGCCTCGGCAGCAATCGCAATGTCACGCTGCACACCTATGCGGACCAGGATCACGCTTTCACCCGCGAAGGCGGCAAACATTACGATGCGGCGGCGGCGAAGTTGGCCGATGGCCGCACGATTGCGTTTTTTCAGGAGCGCCTGCCGTGAAGTTTCCGATCCTCGCCGCCGCCCTGATCATGCTGCTCGCTTGCACGCCACCGTCGTCGCCAGCTTCTTCCTCGGCTGACGCTGGCGCGCTGGCGCCGGCAGATGTAGGCGCGTTCTTCGATTGCCTTCGCGAGAACGGACACACCATCGTCGCGGCGCATCGCGGCGGCCCCGAGATCGGCTATGCCGAAAACGCGATCGAGACGTTTGAGCATACGCTGAGCCTGAGCCCGGCCCTGTTAGAGATCGACATAGCGCGCGCAAAGGACGACGTGCTGGTGTTGATGCACGACGACGAGCTGGACCGCACCACAAATGGAACCGGCCCCATCGACCAACTGACACTGGAGCAGCTACAAGACTTGTATCTTGAAGACGAGGCCGGCGCGACGCTTGCCGTGCATCCGCCGACCTTGCGCGAGGCGCTCGATTGGGCGGCAGGCAAAACCATCCTCGAACTAGATGTGAAACGTGGCGTCGCCTACGAGGATGTAGTTGCCGAAGTGCGGGCGGCCAACGCGGAAGAGCGCGTGATTTTCATCACCTACAGCATCACGGCTGCGATCCGTGTGCATCGCCTCGCGCCGGAGCTTGTGATTTCGACCAGTATCGAGAGCGAAGCAGACCTCGACGAACTGGAAGGCGCGCGCGTGGACCTCACGCGCATTCTGGCCTGGACTGGCGTCGAGGAGCCGAACAGCGCGTTGAATGTGGCGCTCGCGCGGCGCGGCGTGGAAGCAATGTTCGGAACTTTGGGCGGTCGCGATTCCTGGGACAACCGTTTTGCGCGCGAAGGCCGCGAACAATATGCGGCGTTTGCGGAAACCGGACTGCAGCTGATCTCAACCGACCGCGTTGCGGCAGCCGCGCGCGATCTCGATGCGGCCGATGGGGTGGATGGGATTGGCGCGCTGCAGTGCGTGAGCGCGCGATGAGTAGGACGCGGCCGTGCATCGTAGGGCCTTCGACAAGCTCAGGCTGACGCAATTTCTACAACGCCGATGGAAGGCGTCACGCTGAGCTTGTCGAAGCGCGACGCCGCGAAGAACGGAGACGCCGCCATGAAGGCCATACGTATCGCGCAGCACGGCGGGCCGGAGGTGATGGCGCTGACTGACATCGCCGAGCTAGCGCCAGGCCCGCATGAAATCCGCGTGCGGCATCATGCGATCGGCGTGAACTTCATCGACACCTACCATCGCTCCGGCTTGTACAAACTTGCCTTACCAAGCGGGCTGGGATTGGAGGCGGCGGGAGTCGTCGAGGCAATCGGCGAAAGCGTCACGCGGTTCGCGGTCGGAGGCCGCGTCGCCTATTGTTCGGGTCCTGTCGGCGCCTATTCCGAGGCGCATGTCGTCGCTGAGTCAAAAGCGGTGAAGCTGCCGGATGCCGTCGATTTCGACATCGCCGCCGCTTCGCTGCTCAAAGGCATGACCGCGCGTTATCTTCTGCGAAAGACGTTTCGCGTGGAACCAGGCCATTGGGTGCTGATCCACGCGGCGGCCGGGGGCGTAGGGCAGATTCTTGTACAATGGGCGAAGCATCTCGGCGCGCATGTTATCGCCACCGCTGGCAGCGAAGCGAAGGCGGCGACCGCGTGCGGGCTCGGCGCAGATCATGCGCTTGTGCTCGATAGCGGCGATTTTTCGCCACGCGTGCGCGAGATTGTGAAAGAGGGTGTGCATGTCGTCTATGACGGCGTCGGCAGAGATACGTGGGCCGCATCGCTCGATAGCTTGCGGCCGCTCGGCATGATGGTGAGCTATGGCAACGCCTCCGGCCCGCCGCCGGAAATTTCTCCGCTGGTCCTATCGCAGAAGGGGTCCTTGTTTCTCACGCGGCCGACGCTTTTCCATTACACGGCAACAGCGGAGCTGCTGGACGAGACGGCCGCGGACCTGTTCAGCGCGCTCGAAAGCAACGCCGTGAAAATTGCTCCGCCCACACGCTACGCGCTCGCCGACGCCGCGCTGGCACACCAAGATCTGGAGTCGCGCAAAACAAGCGGGAGCTTGGTCCTTAAGCTGTAGGGCGGTGATCGGACCCGTTTAGGCCCTCCAGGCTCTACAAGATCGCTCGCTATTCCGCGAACGTTGGCGGCTCTTTCGGCGGTGGGCCCTGGAGCGCCTGAAGTAGCGCGAGCACCACGATTACGCCGAACATCAGCCCGAGGATAGTGAACACTTCATTGGTGGCGTTCATCGGTCTTCGAGGCTCCACAGGATCGCCCGAACACAAATATGGGCCAGAATCGCGCCAGCGACAAGGAGCAGCCGATGCCAAAGCATCAGAGTTCCCGCCAGCGCTGGAGTGATGGCTGGACCGATGAGGCCTGCGGCAATCGCGGTAACGGCTAGCGCATTGACCAGCGCGGCCGCCGCTTTTTTCTGCTCATTCTGTCCTTCGCGCATCGACGGGCGGCGCCAGAAGCGATCGAGGAAAGGTCCCCAGCTCAACTCCGCCAGCCCTACGTATTCATGCTCTGGAAGAAGTCGTCGTTGTTCTTCGAGCCCTTGAGTTTATCGAGCAGGAACTCGATCGCGTCCTGCGTGCCCATGGGCGATAGGATGCGGCGGAGCACGTACATCTTCTGCAGATGCTCTTTCGGCGTGATCAGTTCGTCCTTGCGGGTGCCGGACTTGAGCACATCGATGGCCGGGAAGATGCGGCGGTCGGCGACCTTGCGATCGAGTTGAAGCTCGGAATTGCCCGTGCCCTTGAACTCTTCGAAAATAACTTCGTCCATGCGCGAGCCGGTGTCGATGAGCGCGGTGGCGATGATGGTGAGCGAGCCACCTTCCTCGAGATTGCGCGCCGCGCCGAAGAAGCGCTTCGGCCGCTGCAGGGCGTTGGCGTCGACGCCGCCGGTGAGCACTTTGCCGGAAGAGGGCACGACGGTGTTGTAGGCGCGGCCGAGGCGGGTGACGCTATCGAGCAGGATCACGACGTCCTTGCCGTGTTCGGCCAGGCGCTTGGCCTTCTCGATCACCATCTCCGCCACCGCGACGTGGCGAGTCGCCGGTTCATCGAACGTGGAAGAAACAACTTCGCCCTTCACCGTGCGCTGCATGTCGGTGACTTCTTCCGGGCGTTCGTCGATGAGCAGCACGATGAGGAACACCTCCGGGTGATTGGCCTCGATCGCCTTGGCGATGTTCTGAAGGATCACGGTCTTACCGGTGCGCGGCTGCGCCACGATGAGCGAGCGCTGGCCTTTGCCGATTGGCGCGACAATGTCGATGATGCGCCCGGTCTTGTCCTTCAGCGTCGGGTCTTCGATTTCCATCTTCAGCCGCTCGGTCGGGTAGAGCGGGGTCAGATTGTCGAAATGAACCTTGTGGCGGACGCGATCGGGATCTTCGAAATTGATTGAGTTCACTTTAGTCAGGGCAAAATAGCGCTCGCCATCCTTGGGCGCCTTGATCTGGCCTTCCACGGTGTCGCCGGTGCGCAGGCCGAATTTCCGGATCTGTTGCGGCGAGACGTAGATGTCGTCAGGGCCCGGCAGATAATTGGACTGCGGCGAGCGCAGGAAGCCAAAACCGTCGGAGAGGATTTCGGTGACGCCCGCCCCGCCGATCTCCACGCCGCGCTCGGCCACCTGTTTCAGGATTGCAAAGAGCATGTCCTGGGTGCGCAGCTGGTTGGCGCCCTCGATCTCCAGCGATTCCGCGAGCGCCAGGATTTCCGTCGGCGGCTTGCGCTTCAACTCCTGCAACGTGAGCGAGGTGAGCCCTGCGAGCGCTTGTTCTTCGGTCATGTGTTTTCTCAGGGAGATCGTTTTGGGGGACGGCCCCGCGCGCGAAAAGGCGAGGGCGGAGTCGGGTTGGAAAGGGAGGGCCAGCGGTTGGAAAGTATTCGGCGCCGCTGTCGCGTGCGCGCCGTGTCGAGGACTCAGCGCGCCGGTCAGGGAACACCATAACCAGCAGGCCGCGTCAAGGCGCCATCACTCCGGCAAACTTAGGCCCCGGGATGGTTCCAGGGTCGCCAGCAACACGACAACGATGGCGACCAGGAACGGGATTTCGCTCATCAGACGCCAAAAGCGCTCGGAGCGCCGACGCTCGCCCTTGGCGATGTAGCGACCCTCATAAGATAGGTAGCCATGATAGGCTGACAAGCCCAGCACAAGCAGGAGCTTTGCCCAGAACCAATGCGGGACCCCACCTAGAACCTCGCTCAGCGGCCGCTCCCAATCTCCTGTGATGTAAGTGGCGAATAGGAAGACGCCAAACGCCCAGGCCAAGACGAGGCTGGGCGCCAGGATGATAATCCGCAAATTGCGGGCGGCCTTAAGCATGGCCTGCTCCAACTCGCCGGCGGGCGCGGCACTGGTCGCGTAGGCATAGAAGCGCGGTAGCATCAGCAAGCCGGCGACCCAAGCGATCACAGCGATGATGTGAAGCCCGCGCGCCAGGTCATAACCGATCAAATGTTCCATCAGCGCGTCACCATTTGAGGGCACAGCCCGAACGAAGTGGGGCAGAGACGCACCCCCGCATCAGAGATCACCTTACTAGGCGCGCCAAGAGCCCGCTCCACCAGATCGGCCAACGCGTCAATGAAGCGCGGGCAGGCGCCGAGCGCCGGCGCCCGTAGGTAGAATGGGATGTTCACCTCCCGCGCGAGTTGAGCGTACTCAAGATCAAGCTCAACTAACGTCTCGATGTGGTCGGAAACAAACGCGATAGGGGCTACGACAACACCGGACCCATCGAGGCCGGCCCGGCGCAATTCATCCTCGGTGGAGGGCGCGAGCCATTTCAGCGGACCGACGCGGGATTGGTAACAGATGGCGCTGTCCCATTCCTGCGGCAATAGCTTACGCACTGCGGCCACGGTTTGCTCAACCTGCCATTGGTAGGGATCGCCGCGGTCGATGACGCGTTGAGGAAGCCCGTGGGCGGAGAACAGCACGCGCGGCCGCTCCGGCGAGCCGCCTTTCCGCCAAGCGTCGAGGATCGCGTCCGCATGCGCCTGCGCAAATGCGCCGTTTGCCGCATAGCAACAGATGGTTGACGCGGGCAGCCGCGATGCGCGCATCCATGCTTTCAGCGACGAGGCGGTGGTCGTCGAAGAAAACTGCGGATAGAGCGGCAAGAGGATCGCATCGGTTGCGCCCCAAGCCTCCGCGTTTCTTGCCGCCTCCTTCACGAATGGCCGCCAATACCGCATCGCCGGAAAACACCGGAACGAGACATTAGACACCCGCCCCGCGACTGCGGTTTCGAGCGCAGCGGCTTGCTTTTTCGTCTCCTCGAGGATTGGCGAACGCCCGCCCATGAGGGCGTAATTTGCTTTCGCCTGTTTCTCCCGCGAGCGTGAGATGAGTTGCGCAATCAGAAAACGCAGCGGCTGGGGCGCTCCGATGATGGCCTGGTCATTAAAGAGGTTGAACAGAAAATGGCGCACCGCCTGGAGCGAATCCGGCCCGCCCAGATTGAACAAGATGATGGCGACGCGGCGCGAAGTCATGATGCGCAAGTTTCGGCGTTGTGACGGGGAATCATCCTCAACAGGCAGCGCGCTCATGCGCGGCCTTTCACAAGCTCGACCAAACGCGCCACATTCTCGGGCGCTGCCTCCGGCGTGATGCCATGACCCAAATTGAAGATGTGGGGAACGCCGCCGAAGCGCTCCAAGACTTCGCTGACGCCGCGCTCCAGCGCTGCGCCGCCGACCACCAGCAATTGCGGATCGAGATTCCCCTGAATGGGCATACCTGCCGGCGCCAAATCCGTACGCCAAACGCTGGTATCGAGACCAAGCGCGTTGACGCCAGTCCGCCTCGCGTATTCCGCGATCGCCAGCCCAGCGCCGCGTGGAAATCCTATGATCGGCGCCGTGATTCCAAGTTCCCGCACCCGCCGCACCAGCATCTTCGTCGGTTTGATAATGAGCCGTTCAAACATAGGAAAAGGCAGACCTTCCGCCCAGCTTTCGAAGACCTGTAGGCAATCCGCGCCGGCCTTGACTTGTTCCGCCAAATGGCGAGCGCTCATTTCTGCAAGCGTCTCAAGCAATCGATCTATGTCGATGATTCGCTCGTAGGCGGCGCGGCGGGCGCGATCTTTGTCGCCGCCTTGGCCCTGCAGCATGTAGGTCGCGACAGTCCACGGGCCGCCACAAAATCCGATCAACGGCGTGCTCGGATCCAAACTGCCTTTGATCCGCCCTACTGTTTCATAGACCGGCGCTAAGCGCTGTAGCGCATGCTCTGGATCGTCGAGGCGCCAGTTCGCTTCGTCGATCAGCGGCTCCAGCCGCGGACCCTCGCCCTCGACAAACCAGACTTTCCTTCCCAGCGCATCGGGCACGACCAGGATATCTGAGAACAGTATCGCGGCGTCGAGCGGAAATCGGCGCAGGGGTTGTAATACTGCTTCCGTAGCCAAGGCCGGCGAATAGCAAAAATCCAGGAAGGTCTTGGCCCGAGAGCGGAGCTCCCGGTATTCCGGCAAATAACGCCCCGCTTGGCGCATGATCCATAGCGGAGGAGGGTCCGCCCTTTCTCCGTTTAAGACACGAATTAGGCCCGGTACGGTCACGCGCTTCCTACAGAATCTAAAATCTTGGAATCTGATTTAGAGGGAACTCGTTGTTGTAGGGAAATAGAATACGGGACAGACCTGTTTCTCACAGGAATTTCACAGCGTTACTCGGTTTGCTTATGGGAGCAAAAACAAGCCAAGCCAAAGGGTTGTTGGTATGTCCCGGGTAGATTGATTCCTTACATCCCCATTTATCCACCGGTGGAGAATCAGCGAGGGAATCGCCAACCACGCGAAACAAACTATGCGCTGTCGATGTTTCGTTCCTTTGCGGTCATTTTGCCCAACAACTTGCCCACAGGCGCACTGCGGTCGATAGTGGCGCGGACAATGCGTGAACGGCTCGCCACCTATTTCAATGTGCACCTAGTCTCGGACTCGACCGGTGAGACGCTTGCCGGCGTTATGCGTGCAACTTGTGCTCAATTCGATAACGTCCTTCCGGTTGAGCATTCCTATTTCCTCGTGCGCTCAGCGAGGCAGTTGGAACGGGTGATGCGCGAAATCGAGGATGCCCCTGGCGTGGTAATGTTCACGCTCTCCAGCCTCGAGCACCGTGCGATGCTGGAGGAGCACTGCCGTAAGCTGCAGATGCCGTGCGTGGCCGTGCTCGATCCTGTGCTCGATGTCACGTCGCGTTATCTGGGCCAAGAGCTCAATCATCGGGTGGGGGCTTCCCGAAAGCTCAATGCCGAGTACTTCCGGCGCATCGACGCCCTCGATTTCGCAATGTATCACGATGACGGCCAGCAGGTGATCGAACTGGCCGATGCCGACGTGATCTTGGTTGGCGTCAGCCGGACCTCGAAAACACCGACCAGCGTGTACCTTGCTCATCGCGGCGTAAAGGCCGCCAATGTGCCGATCGTCCCTGGCGCGCAATTGCCGCCGGAATTGTTCGCCGAGGATCGTCCCCTTGTCGTTGGGCTGCTGATTTCAGCGGATCGACTCATCCATATCCGCCGCAATCGCCTGATGGCGATGAAGGAAACGCGATCAGGTTCTTACACAGAGGAGGATGCGGTGCGCAGGGAGGTCATGGAGGCGCAGAAACTGTTTGAGCGTGAAGGGTGGCCGACCATCGACGTTTCCCGCCGCTCCATCGAAGAAACAGCCGCTGCCGTGCTCAATCTGTTGGCGGAGCATCGCGGCGCGTGACCATCGTGCTCGCATCCGGAAGCGCTATTCGGCGCAAGATGCTGCAGGCGGCAGGACTCTCGTTTGAGGTCGATCTCGCTAGCGTTGACGAGGACGCAGCAAAGGCCGACCTCCGCGCCGCCGGCCTGGCGCCGCGCGAGCAGGCGAATGCCCTTGCAGAACTTAAGGCGCTCTCAGTGTCGAAGCAACGCGCGGGGCTGGTCATAGGCGCCGATCAGGTGCTGGCGCTCGACAATGAGACGCTGGACAAGCCCAAGGACCTCGAAGAAGCGCGCAGCCATTTGCAGCGCATGCGCGGCAGAACACACGAATTGCTTTGCGCTGCGGTAGTCGCCACGGACGGCAATATCGTTTGGCGATGTTTGCAAACGCCGAAGCTGAAGATGCATGATTTCTCAGACGCCTTCATCGATGCTTATATCGCGCGCGCCGGCGACGCCGTTCTGGCCTCCGTGGGCGCGTACCAACTCGAGGGACTAGGCGCACAATTGTTTGAACGCGTCGAGGGCGACTATTTCTCGGTGCTTGGGTTGCCGTTGCTGCCGTTGTTGGCGTTTCTTCGTGAGCAGGAAGCGCTCGAGCAATGACAATCGGCGCCGCCACACGCGTGTTTGCGGTCATCGGCAACCCGGTTTCTCACTCCTTGTCGCCGCTCATGCACAATGGCTGGATCGCAGACCACCGAATGGATGCGGTCTATGTAGCGTTGCCGCTTCGAAGTGACGATCCGGTCGCGGCCATTCGCGCGCTCGGGCAATTGGGCTTCAGCGGCGCCAATGTCACGACGCCCTACAAGGAAGCCGCGGCGAGGGCGGCGGATGCGGTCGACGATGTGGTGGCGAACACGTTGCGCTGGGAGGCTAATGGCGCGCTGACAGCGTTCAACACCGATGGAGCGGGCTTCGTCGCTGCGCTTGCGCAGACGGCGCCGGATTGGCTTGCGCGCGTGCGGCGCGTCCTTATTGTCGGTGCGGGCGGTGCGGCGATCGCCATTGGCAAGGCTCTCTCGCCGGCGGTTGAGGCTGTCGATTTCGTTAACCGAACGCAGGCCCGCGCTGTCGCGGCGGCGGCAATGTTGGGTAATGGCGGCGCATTGGGTTGGCAGGATATGGAGCGCGGCTTCGGCGCTGCCGATCTCATCGTGCAGGCGACGAGCTTGGGGCTCAATGGCAGTCCAGCGCCCGATTGGCCCGTGGCGCATTGCCAAAATAGCGCGATCGTGGCCGACATTGTTTACCGCCCGCTCGAAACGGTATTGTTGAGGAAGGCGCGCGCGCGCGGCTTAGTCGCAATCGATGGTCTTGGCATGCTGATCCATCAAGGCGCGCGCGCCTTCGAATGGTGGTTTGGCGTTCGCCCCGATATTGGCGAGGCGCACGCCAGACTGATGTCTGCGTTGCAGCGATGATCGTCATCGGGCTCACTGGCTCCATAGGCATGGGCAAGACGACCGTCGCCCGCATGTTCGCGGAAGAGGGCGCGGCGGTGTTCGATTCAGACAAGGCGGTGCACGCGCTCTATGCCAAGGGTGGAACCGCTGTCGCTCCTGTGGAGGCTGCTTTCCCCGGAGTGGCGCGAGACGGCGCAATCGATCGTGCAGAGTTGTCGCGTCGTGTGCTGGGAGACGAACAGGCGATAGAGCGCCTGGAGGTGATCGTGCATCCGTTGGTTCGCGAAGCGCAGCAGGATTTTTTCCGCGAGCGCCGCGAGGAAGACTTCGTGGTGCTTGATATACCGCTTTTGTTCGAAGCCGGTCGCGCCGCGGAGCTGGATAAGATCGTGGTGGTTTCGGCGCCGGCCGGGGTGCAGCGCGCGCGTGTGCTTGCGCGACCCGGCATGACGCCTGAGAAATTCGAGGCCATTTTGGCGCGCCAGGCTCCCGATGCCGAAAAACGAGCGCGCGCCGATTTCGTCATCGATACGGGCGTCCCGCTTGAGCAGACCCGAGCGCAGGTTCGCGCGACCCTGGACGCCCTGCGCGAACAGGACTAGCGCGACCTAATGCGTGAGATCATATTCGACACGGAGACGACAGGCCTCGATCCGTACAGCAAGGATGGGCCCGACCGCTTGGTCGAGATCGGCTGCGTCGAACTCATTGGTCTCGAGCGAACGGGGCGTGAGCTTCATTTCTACATCAACCCCGAACGTAGCGTGCCCGAGGAAGTTGTGCGTGTACACGGCTTAACACGCGACTTTCTGCGCGGCCAGCGGCGATTTGCCGAACTCGTACAAGAGTTCCTGGATTTCGTTGCGGATGCGCCTCTGGTTGCGCACAACGCCTCCTTTGATCAGGGGTTTCTGGACGCAGAATTGGCGCGCATTGGTCGCGAGGCGCTGCCGGCGGCGCGCTATGTGGACACCTTGCCATTGGCGCGCAAACGTTTTCCAGGAGCTTCGTGCTCGCTGGATGCGTTGGCGAAGCGGTTCCAACTCGATCGCTACGGCTTTGATCTGGCGGCGCGCAAAGGGCCGGGCGGTCACGGCGCTCTTGTTGACGCACGAATTCTCGCGGAAGTCTATCTTCAGCTGAAGGGGGGGCGCGAACAGCGATTGGCCTTTGATGCGGGCAGTGCGGCGGCGACCGATGTCGCCGCGGCGCCAGTTCAGTTCGTGCGGCGGTCGCCGCGCCCCACGCCGCTTGCGCCGCTGCTTACGGAGGAAGAGGCGACGACCCACGCCGCGTTCGTAGCCAGGCTCGGCCCAGATTCGATCTGGCGAAAAGTCAGCTGACCGGGGCGGGCCCGAGGGGCGTCTCCTGCGCCTGGCGATCGCGAAGCTCAGCCCAATAAAGCGGTGTGAAGTCAATCGGGTTGATCAGCAACGGTGGGTAGCCGCCCTCACGCGTAATCTCAGCCAAGATTTGGCGCGCGAACGGGAACAAGAGCCGCGGGCACTCGATCCAGATCAGCGGCTCGACTTCCTCCGGTCGAACATTGATGAACTGGAACAACCCCGAATACACGATATCGACCGAGAACATCGGCGTTTCCCCGCGCCTCGCCTGGGCATTGATGCACAGATCAACCTCGGTTGCTTCGGCGTGGTCGCCGACGGGTCGCGACTTCACTTCAACGCCCATGTCGATCGAGGGTTGCGTGTCGTAACTCTGGACCGCCAGCGAAGCAGCGACGTTACGGAAGGAGAGTTCCTTGACGTACTGGGCCAGCACTCTGAGATGCGGTGCGTCGGGGGGTACTTGGCCGTCCGGGGGCCCAGCCTGCGTGCTCATTCGCGCTGCTCGTTGGAAGAAGGAGAGGTTGGGAACGCTGCGTTATATGCGGCGTTGGGGGACCTAAAGCAACCGCGCTGGCGGTCGCCTGCCTTTGATACTATCTATGCTCTCTTGGTCACGCCGAACGAGCGTTAGGAGCTGATCCGTTGGACTCCAATATGGTGGAACTCTTTGTTCTTGCGGCGATTGCCGGCTTCGTTCTGTTCCGCCTGTACCTGACCCTTGGCAGGCGGACGGGGGCTGAACGCCCCGCGGAGCCAACTCCGGCGCCCGCCCAAGGCGAATTGCCGCGCGAGCGGACGCCGACCGCGGCGGCGGGGTCGCCCGCCGATAGCCCTGCGGGGGACGGGGTCATGGCGATCGTCCGGGCCGATCCCAACTTCGATGTCGGGCACTTCCTCGTCGGCGCGCGCGGCGCTTATGAACTAATCGTCGGCGCCTTCGCCAAGGGGGACCGGGAGGCCCTTCGTGGACTGCTTACGCCGCGCGTGTTCGAAACCTACCAGGCCGCGATCGCCCAACGCGAGGGAAACGGCGGGCATGGGCCGGAGCTGGTTCGCCTGAAGCAAGTGGAGTTGGTCGATGCCGCCCTTGAAGGCGGCGTGGCCCGTGTGGCGGTCAAGTTCGAAGCTGAACTGGCCGAGGGCGCACACGGCGTACGCGATGCGCACGAGCGCTGGACGTTCGAACGCGAAGTGCGTTCTCCTGACCCCAATTGGCGCTTGGCGCGCGTCGCCGCGGCGTGAGCAAAGGCAAGCGGGAATTGTCGGCCGACGAGCGCGCCTTGTGGGGGCGCGTCGGGGAGGGGGTAAAGGCGCGCGATCGCCCGGTCGGCGTGCGCCAAGTCAAGAAGGCGAAGACTATGTCAGTGCCGTCAGCTGCGGTCGCGACGAAGTCTCGGTTGCTGCAAGCGGTGGTGGCCGGGACGCCGCCGCAGGATCGCGGCGCAGAAAAGCGCGTTCGGCGCGGTCGCGTTGAGATCGCCGGCGCCCTCGATCTTCATGGGTACACGCAAGCGAGCGGGCGTCGCGCGCTTGGACGGTTTCTCTCAGCCTCGTTTGAGCGCGGCGACCGCGTGGTCATTATCATAACCGGGGTCGGCAAGCTGGGCGAAGGGGTGCTCAAGAAACGGCTCCCCGAATGGCTTGCTGGGGGCGAATTGCGGACCCTTGTATCCGGCGTTGCGAGCGCCCACCGCTCTCACGGCGGCGCCGGGGCCTTTTATGTGTTCTTAAGGCCTAACCGCGCGCGCAGCGCCGACTAGACCGCAGCCGCGTTCAGGCCATCATAACCAAATGCCCGCATGGCTCAGAGGCCATGCGTTATTTTCGGCAACCAGGCTCCAGACCGCGTCCGCCGTTCGGCGCTTCAGCGCACGCACTGCTGCTGGCGATTGGCCTCGCCCTGTTTTCGGGGACGGCGACATGGACAGCGTTCGTTCTCGTGGAACGTTGGGCCAGCGCGCCGGAATGGTTGGCCCCGTTGTTAGGGTTTGTGTTGGCGCTCGCGGTTTTGCTGCTTGCCGCGATTGTCGTTGCGCGCCTCGCTTTGGCGCCGCTCGAGATCCTGGCCCAAACTGCGGCTCGCTTTTCGGGTTTCGTGGGGTCGGCGAATGACGCCTTCGGGTCCCTCGCAGGCGCGCTCAAGCTCATGAAGGCGCGCTTGGACGATTCCCAGCGGCGCATCGAATCGTTGGCGTTCGTAGACCCCGTGACGCAATTGCCCAACCAGGAGCGTTTCCAGAGCGCGATCGAGGAGGGGCTGTCGCGGCTTGCGAGCGAACAATCCAGCGTCCTAGTGGCCGTGTTCGGATTGCGGCGAATATCCAAGCATACACGGGCACTCGACCTGCATGCCGCGCGCGGTCTCATTAAGATAGTGGCCGAGCGCGTTGTGCAAGCGGTGCGACGGGCCGAAGGAGCAAACCGGGCGGCGATCGTGGCGCGTTTGGGGGCCGAACAATTCGGGGTTTATCTGCCGGTGGCGAGCGCAGCTGAGGCCGCGCGCTTTATTCAAAACGTCAACTCCATGCTCAATGAACCCCTGGATTGGCGCGGAACCAGCTTGTTCGCAGCCGCTTGTGCGGGCGGGGCTATTGCGCCGCGAGACGGTCGCGACGCAGAGAGCTTGATCCGACGCGCCCGGATCGCGGAAAGCGGCGCCGAGCGTGCGCCCTCGCAGATCCTCATGTTCAGTGTGGAACAGGATCGCAAAGCCTCTTCTCACTTGAACTTGGAGCGCGAGATGCGTGGCGCTTTGGAGCGCAACGAATTCCGCGCTTTCTTTCAGCCGAAGGTCAATCTCGTTTCGGGTCGGGTCGAAGCTTGCGAGGCCCTGGCGCGTTGGGTCCGTCCAGACCAGACGATCGTGGGTCCAGGGCGCTTCGTGCCGATCGCCGAGGAGGGCGGCCTCATTGGCGTGTTGTCGGATTCGATCCTGCGCGACGCGTGCTGGAAGGCGGCGGCCTGGGCGCGCGCCGGGCATGCGGTCAAAGTGGCGGTAAATATCTCCGCACTTCAACTTCACAGCGATCGCTTCGCAACTGGCGTTCTCAATACGCTGTCGAGCGCCGGCCTCGCGCCAAATCTACTGGAGCTGGAGATCACCGAATCCGTTGCTATGAGCCATCCCGAAGTCACGGGGCGGATCATACGGCCGCTGCGGGAGGCTGGGGTGCGCCTCGCCATCGACGATTTTGGCTGTGGCCACTCGAACTTGGCCGCGCTCTCGATCCTTCCGTTCGACGTGATCAAGATAGATCAGCAATTCGTCCGCGCACTGGAGAAGGGCGGCGAGCGGGCGGCGGCGATCATCGATATGATTCTGGCGCTCGCGCGCAGTTTGCACCTTGAAGTGGTGGCTGAGGGGGTGGAGCGGCGAGCCGAGGCGGACTTCATGGCGTCGCGCGGCTGCCACTTGGCGCAGGGGTTCCTTTACGGAGCGGCGGTATCCGCGGTTGAGTTCGCCGATATGCTGGCTCGCCAAAGGCCGACCTCCGCTTCTGAGGGATGCGCCGCTTGATTGCGGGCGCGCCATCCGCCACATGGGCGTCATGGCGGAGCAAGAAGCGTGGCATGGCACGACGATATTGTGCGTGCGGAAGAATGGAATAGTCGTGCTCATTGGCGATGGCCAGGTTTCGGCCGGCGCGACGATACTGAAGAGCAATGCTCGCAAAGTGCGCCGCCTTGGCGACGGCGCCGTTATCGCTGGGTTTGCCGGGGCGACCGCCGACGCATTCGCCCTGTTCGAGCGACTTGAGCAAAAGCTGGAGCGTTTTCCGCTGCAGCTTGCCCGCGCGTGCGTGGAGCTGGCGAAAGAGTGGCGAACCGACCGGGCGCTGCGGCGTCTGGACGCGATGTTGATCGTGGCCGACCGCAAGGAGACTTTCCTTATCACCGGTGCTGGCGACGTGGTGGATCCGGAACACGAAGTCATAGCCGTCGGATCGGGAGGCAATTTCGCGCTCGCCGCGGCCAGGGCGCTCTACGGGCACGTCGACTCGGCGGAATCGATCGCGCGCGAGGCGATGGAAATCGCCGCCGACATTTGCGTCTATACAAACCGCAACGTCACCGTGGAGACGCTTGGCGGCGAGCAACACTAGGCCATGACCCACTTTTCTCCCCGCGAGATCGTTTCCGAGCTTGACCGGTTCATCGTCGGCCAGGATGACGCCAAGCGCGCGGTGGCGATTGCGCTCCGCAATCGCTGGCGGCGCAAGCAATTGTCCGAGGATTTGCGCGAGGAAGTCACGCCGAAGAACATCTTGATGATCGGCCCCACCGGCGTGGGCAAGACCGAGATCGCGCGGCGCCTGGCGAAGCTAGCGGGTGCGCCGTTCCTCAAAGTGGAGGCCACCAAATTCACCGAGGTTGGATATGTCGGGCGCGACGTGGACCAGATCATCCGCGATCTGGCGGAAGTGGCGCTAAACATGGCGCGTGAACGTCGCCGGCGGGAGGTGCGCGCGCGCGCCGAAGCGGCCGCGGAGGAGCGCGTGCTCGACGCGCTGGTAGGGCAGGGCGCCGCAGCGGCGACGCGCGAATCGTTCCGCAAGAAGCTGCGCAACAATGAACTTGCCGCCTCGCCGGTGGAGATCGAAGTCGAAGACAATGCCGCGCCGCTCGGAAATTTCGATGTTCCGGGGCAACCTGGGGTGGGCATTGTCAATATTGGCGAGATTTTCGGCAAAGCTTTTGGGCGCCGCACCAAACGCGTACGCACGACAGTGAACGAGGCCTACGAGCCGCTGGTGCGCGAGGAGAGCGACAAGCTGGTCGATCAGGAAGCTCTCGCCAAGGAGGCGCTCGCGCTCACCGCGGAGGATGGTATCGTGTTTCTGGATGAGATCGATAAGATCGCCTCGCGCTCGGAACGCATGGGCGGCGGCGATGTCAGCCGCGAAGGCGTACAGCGCGATCTGCTGCCGCTGATCGAGGGCACTATCGTCACCACGAAATACGGGCCGGTGAAAACCGACCACATCTTGTTCATCGCTTCCGGCGCGTTCCACATCGCGAAGCCGTCCGATTTGTTGCCGGAATTGCAAGGCCGGTTGCCGATCCGCGTCGAACTCAAAGCGCTAACCCGCGATGATTTTCGCCGCATTCTTACGGAGCCCGAGGCAAGCTTGGTCACCCAGTACAAGGCGCTGTTGCTGACCGAAGGCGTCACGCTCGACTTCAGCGACGACGCCGTGGAGGCGATCGCGGCGACAGCGGCGGATGTGAACGCCGCCGTGGAGAACATCGGCGCGCGCCGGCTGCAGACGGTGATGGAGCGCCTGCTCGACGACATCAGCTTTTCCGCGCCGGACCGCAACGGTGAAACGGTGCGGATCGATTCAGAGTACGTGCGCACACACGTTGGGGATCTGGCGAAGAACACGGATCTCTCGCGCTTTATACTTTAGACGGTCATCCCGCGCGCTAGCGCCAACGCCCGCAGGTTTTGCTCGGGGCGCGGGCCGATATGGGAGATCACTTCCGCCGCCGCGAGCGAAGCCAGCGCGCCGCACTCATGCAGCGGCCGCCCGCGGGCAAAGCCGAACAGGAAGCCGGCGGCGTATTGATCGCCCGCCCCGGTGGTGTCGACGACATGCTCAACTGGTTGCGCCGCGACTTTGATCGTCTCATCCGCGACCGTGATTAACGATCCTGCTGCCGAACGTGTAACCACAACGACAGGGCAGGCGCGTTTGGCGGCGTCGATTGCGGCGACAAGGTCGTCGCACTCGTACAGCGACAAAATCTCAGCTTCGTTTGCAAACAGCACATCGACGTGACCCGCCGTCAGGTGTTTGAAACTCTCTCGGTGGCGGTCGACGCAGAATTTGTCCGACAGCGTCAGCGCCACCTTGCGCTCGCCGCCGCGCGCGATCTCCGCCGCATGCACGAAGGCGGCCTTCGCATCGTCGCGATCGAACAGATAGCCCTCCAGGAACAACGTTTCTCCAGCCAGGATCAGATCGGCGTCGATGTCGGGCGGCGCCAGCAGCGTCGAGGCGCCGAGGAAAGTGTTCATCGAACGATGGCCGTCGGGCGTCACGGCGATGATGGAGCGAGCGGTGCTCGGCGGTGCGGGGCGGGGCATGGTGCTGAAGGCGACGCCGGCCGCGCGGAACGCCGCGGTGAAGCGCGCGCCAAGCTCATCGTCGGCGACCTTGCCGATGAAGCCTGCTTTGCCGCCAAAACTCGCGACGCCGGTCATGGTATTGGCGGCGGAACCGCCGGCGGCCATCACGGCGTTGGATAACCTCGACGTCAGATGGGTGGCGCGCGCCTCGTCGATCAGGCTGGTTGCATCCTTGGGGATGCCTTCCTCGGCTAGGAATTCGTCCGGCACCGCTTGAATGAGGTCAATGATGGCGTTCCCGACCGCAACGACGTCGTATTTGGAAGTCATGAAATTTCCCGGAGAATCTTGTCGCGTTAAACCGTGCTGGGCGCGGCTAAGCAAGCGTTGCCGGCTGCATTTTGCGACGGCATGGTGGGAGCCATGCGATTCCCCGGACTTTTTATTGCCCTGACCGTCGCCGCATGCGCAACCGCGCCGATCCCGGAGGCGCCGCAGGGACAGCCAACGCTGACTGTGGCGAGCTCGCCGCCGCGCTCGCGCGCCGCTCAGCTCCTGGCCGCCGCCGGTGGCGCGAACGCGCCAAGCGAAGAGGAGATTAGGCGTGCTTTGGGCGAGCCCGCCATTGCGCGTCGTGACGGCGCCGGCGCTGCGCTCACGTATCGCTTCGAGCAGTGTGGGCTGTTGTTGTTGTTCGAGCGCGACCCTCAGAATACGCTCCGCCTCGGCGAAGCCCACCCAAGCGCGCGCCGCGCGGGCGTCAGTGCGCCGAGCTTGGATGCATGCGTTGCGGAAGCACGATGAAAGCTCGCGTCGCGTATCTCACCGGGCGCTCCTATCGCGGTGCGCCGATAGAAGCGGGCGACACGCCCCAGCTTGAGCGCAAGGACCGCGATCTGGTGGCGGCGGCGGGGAGGGCGCACGGGATCGCGTTCGAGACCTGTTTCTGGGATGAGCCGGATTTGGCGACGCGCGGTTTCGACGGCGCCGTGGTTCGCTCCTGTTGGGACTACACCGCGCGAGCGAAAGAGTTCGTGCAGACCATAGTGGCGCACGAGCGGGCTGGCTTGCGGGTCTGGAATTGCGCCGATGTCATCCGTTGGAATTCGCAGAAAACCTATCTCAAGGATTTGGGACCAGCGGCGATCGAGACGCTTTGGCTCGACCGCGCCGATGCGCGCAGCGTGGCGCAAGCCTTCGACACGCTGGACGCCTCGGAAATCGTGGTGAAGCCGCAGGTCGGCGCGGGCTCGATCGAAACGCTGCGCCTGAAGCGCAACGCGTGGAGCGAGGCCGACCTGGTCGGCGGGCCTTGCGGCGCCGCAATGGCCCAACCTTATCTTAACGGCATCGAAACCGAGGGCGAACGCTCTCTGGTCTGGTTTGGCGGGGTGTTTTCGCACGCGGTGCGCAAAGTCCCCGCGGCCGGCGGCTGGCTTGCGAATATCCCTGGCAAGACCCGGTTTTTCGCCGAGCAGGCGCCGGCCGTTGCGCGGGAAGTTGCGGAGGCGGCGCTCGGCTGTGCGCCTGCAGGCTTGCTTTACGTCCGCATCGACGTCGTGCTTGGCGATGATGGACGCTGGCGCGTGATCGAAATCGAGGCCATCGAGCCTTACCTCTTCTTAAGTTTTGCACCCGAAGGAGCGGACTTCTTCGTCGCTGCGATCGCACGGGTCTTGGGCTCATAAAGGCAAAGGTCTGCAAGCACGCAGCGTGGGCATTCCGGCTTGCGCGCGAGGCAAGTGTAGCGTCCGTGCAGGATCAACCAATGATGGGCGCCGCGCAAATATGCCTGCGGCGTGATCTTCATTAATTGCGCTTCGACGACATCGGGCTTGTCGCCTTCTGCCAGGCCGGTTCGATTGGCGACGCGAAAGACATGAGTGTCCACGGCGATTGTCGGTTCGTCGAAGACCTCCATCAGCACAACATTCGCCGTCTTGCGCCCAACGCCAGGCAACGCCTCGAGCGCCTCGCGCTGTCGTGGCACCTCACCGCCATGATGCGCGATCAAGGCTTTCGAGAGCGCCACGACATTCTTGGCTTTGTTGCGCCAGAGGCCGATCGTCTTGATGTGCTCGGCCACGCCCGTTTCGCCGAGTGCTGACATTTTCGCCGGCGTGTCAGCGATCGCGAACAGCCCTCTGGTAGCCTGGTTCACGCTCTTGTCGGTAGCCTGGGCGGAGAGCACTACTGCGACCAGCAGCGTGAACGGATTGGTGAACTCCAATTCGGTGCGCGGATCGGGGCGCTGGTTTGCGAGGCGCTCATAGAGCACTGCGGCTTTGGCTTTGGTCAGTTTCTTGGGCATGATTTTTCCGCTGGTTCGGGCGGGAGCGTGCTCTTAGACTTAGGTTCATGCCGCCCCGCTGGGAACGCCTGAATCTTCCGCCGAGTTTCCATGGCAAGCTCTATATGGACGCGGTGCTGCGCCCGCACCGCAGCCTCAGCGGCGCTGCGTTTCGCGTCATGCTGGCGGTGCTAGTGGTGGTAAATCTGGTGGTGGCGATGGTGTTTTGGATCGGCGGCGCCTATCCGGTGGCCGGCTTCCTTGGTTTGGACGTGTTGGCGATCTGGCTTGCATTCCGGGCCAATTATCGCGCCGGCAGGGCCGAGCAACGCGTGTGCGTGGCGTGCGATCATGTTTACGTACTCGCGACGGAATCAAACGGCTCGCAGGCGCACTGGGCGCTCAACCCGATTTGGGCGCGCGTCGAAAGCGGCAGCGACGGTGTGCGCATCTTCGCAGGGGGCGGGTTCATCCAGCTTGGCGCGTTTCTTTCGCCCAGCGAACGCGGGAGCTTTGCAGAAGCGCTTGCCACCGCTCTTTCTCAGGCCAGAAAGGGCGGCTAAAGCCCCAGCACGTCGCTCATCGAATAAAGTCCAGCGGGCTTGTTGTCGGCCCAGAGCGCCGCCGCCAGCGCCCCATCGGCAAATAAAGCGCGGTCGAGCGCCCGGTGCGACAGCGTTATGCACTCGCGCTCTGCGAGGAAGCTGACCTCATGATCGCCGACCACGCCGCCGCCGCGGCGAACGGAAAAGCCGATGCCCCCGATTGCACGCGCCGCCGTCGCCCGATCGTAGGGAGGCAGGCGAGTTGTCGCCAGTGAGACGTCGCGGCCTTCCGCGGCGGCCTCGCCGAACATGAACGCGGTCCCCGACGGCGCGTCGATCTTGCGACGATGATGAGTCTCCGAGATTTCGATGTCCCAGTCGGGCCCAAGGCGCCGCGCCGCCTGGCGCACCAGTGCTGCCAGCAAATTTACGCCTAGGCTGAAATTGCCGCTCCGCACGATCGCGATGCGTTTGGCTGCCTCAGCGACTTGATCCTCCTGCTCGGGACTCAATCCCGTCGTGCCAACGATCGCTGCCCGCACCCTGGTTTCGCGTAGGCCTTCCAGGGCGAGAAGCGTGGCCGACGGCGCGGTGAAGTCGAGCCAAACATCGGCGCTCGCGGCCGCCGCGTGCACTTCCTCGACCGCGCTGATCCCCGATGCAGGCAAGCCCGACAGGATGCCGACATCGACGCCCAGTGCGCTAGCGCCCGGCCGCTCGGTTACGCCGACAATTTGGAAGCGCGCATCATCGGATGCGGCGCGAACCAACGTTTGGCCCATGCGGCCGGCGGCGCCGGCGATAGCGATGGAGAGTGTCATGGCGCTATGTAATGGACCGGCGTTGCAGCGCCTGCAAGTTGCGCCACTAGCGCGAAGCGCTTTCCCCGGCTTCGAAGAACTTCTTCACGGTGTCGAAAAAGCCTTGCGTCTGCGGGTGCGCTTCCTGACCGCAATCTCTCGCGAATTCCTCGAGCAGCTTGCGTTGCTTGGCGCTCAGATTCACCGGCGTCTCCACAAGCAGCTCAACGTGCAGATCGCCGCGCGCGGGCGAGCGCAGATGCGTCATGCCTTTGCCCTTGATGCGAAATCGCCGACCCGTTTGCGCGCCTGGCGGGATTGTCACCTTGGCGCGTTCGCCGTCTATCGTCGGGATTTCCATGTCCCCGCCGAGGGCGGCCTTGCACATCGGAGCGGGGACGCGACAGAAAAGGTCCGTGCCTTCGCGCTCGAACAGCTGATGCGGCTTCACCGAGAGGAAGAGGTAGAGGTCGCCAGGGGGGCCCGCGCGCGCGCCGCCGTCGCCTTCGCCGGCCAAGCGGATGCGGGTGCCGTCTTCAACACCTGCGGGAATCTTCACCGCAAGCGTGCGTTCTTTCTGAGTCAAGCCGCGTCCAGCGCAAGCGCGGCACGGCGTCTTGATCGATTGACCGCGTCCGTTGCATGCGGGGCAGGTGCGGACGATGCGGAACATGCCTTGGCTGGCGCGCACTTGGCCTGCGCCCTGGCAGGTGGCGCAGGTCTGCAGCGGTGCGCGACCTTCCGAGCCAGTGCCGGCGCAAGGCTCGCAGGCTTGCGCGCGAGGGACCAGTATCTCGCGTTCCATGCCGCGGAACGCTTGTTCGAGCGTGATCTCGATATCGTAGCGCAGATCGGCGCCGCGCTCGGGCCCGTTGCGCGGGCCGCGCCGGCCGCCCGAAAACATCTCTTCAAAGCCGCCGCCGAAGATCTCGTTGAAGAGATCGGAAAAGTCGGTGAAGCCCCCAGCGCCGCCGGGGCCTCCCGCGCCGTTCTGAAACGCGGCCTTGCCGAAGCGATCGTATTGCGCGCGCTTCTCGGGGTCGGAGAGCACGGAATAGGCTTCGCCAAGCTCCTTGAATTTCTCCTCGGAAACCTTGCAGCCCGGATTTTGATCCGGGTGCAGCTTCATCGCGAGCTTCCGGAACGCGGACTTGATGGCGCCTACGTCCGTGTTCTTCGGAACGCCGAGGATCTCGTAATAATCACGCTCGGTCATGCGCGTTCATCCGGCCGCATGATCAACCTCCGGCCTTAAGCGCGCTTCTTGCCGTCGACTTCTTCGAACTCGGCGTCGACGACCCCGTCTTGGGCGCCCCCGCCTGCGTCGCCCCCGCCTGCGGCGCCCTTGGCGCCGTAAAGCGCCTCGCCAATCTTCATCGAAGCTTGCACTAGCGCCTGCGTGTTCGATGCGATGGCGCTTGTATCGTCGCTTTCGAGCGACGACCTGAGCGCGGCCATGGCCGCTTCGATCGCCTGCTTGTCGCCGGCGGAAATCTTGTCGCCGTTTTCCTTCAGCTGGCGGTCCGTCCCGTGGAGTAAGGCTTCGCCTTGGTTCTTGGCTTCGGCAAGCGTCCGTCGTTCTTTGTCCTCGCCGGCATGTTCCTCGGCGTCGCGCACCATTTTTTGGATGTCGGCTTCGGTGAGCCCGCCCGAGGGCTGGATGCGCATGCTCTGTTCTTTGTTGGTGGCTTTGTCCTTGGCCGAAACCGAGACGATGCCGTTGGCGTCGATGTCGAAGGTGACTTCGATCTGCGGCATGCCGCGCGGCGCCGAAGGAATGCCGACCAGGTCAAACTGACCTTGCAATTTGTTGTCGGCGGCCATTTCACGCTCGCCTTGGAAGACGCGGATGGTGACCGCCTGCTGATTGTCCTCCGCCGTAGAGAAAACCTGGCTCTTCTTGGTCGGGATCGTGGTGTTGCGCTCGATCAGGCGCGTAAACACGCCGCCCAACGTCTCGATGCCCAGCGATAGCGGGGTAACGTCGAGCAACACGACGTTTTTTACGTCGCCTTGCAGCACGCCGGCCTGGATCGCGGCGCCCACGGCCACGACTTCATCGGGGTTGACCCCCTTGTGCGGCTCGCGGCCGAAGAATTCCTTCACGATCTGCTGGATCTTCGGCATTCGCGTCATGCCGCCGACCAACACCACTTCCTTGATGTCGCCCTTGGAGAGCCCGGCGTCTTTCAGGGCCGCCGCGCATGGTCCGAGGGTGCGTTGCACCAGATCGTCGACAAGGCTTTCGAACTTGGCGCGCGTCAGCTTCATGTTGAGGTGCACAGGTCCGCTCGCGTTGGCGGTGATGAACGGCACGCTGATGTCGAAATCGGTCCGGCTGGACAGCTCCTTCTTGGCTTGTTCGGAAACTTCCTTGAGCCGCTGCAGCGCCAGTTTGTCTTGGCGCAAATCGATGCCGTTTTGTTTCTTGAACTCGTCGGCGATGTAATTGAGGATTCGCATGTCGAAATCCTCGCCACCCAAGAACGTATCGCCGTTGGTGGAGCGCACCTCGAACACGCCGTCGCCGATTTCCAGGATCGAGACGTCAAAGGTGCCGCCGCCGAGATCGTACACGGCGATGGTCTTGTTCTGACCAGTCTTGTCGAGGCCGTAAGCGAGCGCCGCCGCCGTAGGCTCGTTGATGATGCGCAGCACTTCCAGGCCGGCGATGCGGCCGGCATCCTTGGTGGCCTGGCGCTGGGCGTCGTTGAAATAGGCGGGAACGGTGATGACGGCCTGAGTCACTGTCTCGCCCAGATAATCCTCCGCCGTCTGCTTCATCTTCTGCAGCACGAACGCCGAGATTTCCGAGGGCGCGTATTTTTTGTCGCGGCCTTCGATCCAGGCGTCCCCATTGGGGCCGCGCACAATCTTGTAGGGGACGAGGTCGGCGTCTTTCTTAGCGATGGGGTCGTCGTGGGAGCGGCCGATCAGGCGCTTGACAGAATGATAGGTGTGGCTGGGATTGGTGACCGCTTGGCGGACGGCCTGAACGCCGATCAGACGCTCGCCGGCCTCGTTGAATGCGACCACAGAAGGCGTGGTGTTCGAGCCTTCGGCATTGACGATGACCTTCGGCTGGCCTGCTTCCATCACCGCAACGCACGAATTGGTCGTGCCCAGATCGATCCCGATAACTCTGCCCATCTTAAGTCCTCATTCCTTCTCAGCGGCGCGCCCTTCAGCCGTTGGACCCGGTTTGGCGTCCCCGAAGCGCGCGTCCTGCCCGTTACTTCCTGTTTCGAATTGGCCTGCCCAGAGCCCCCACACAAGCTTCCAGGCGGCAAGTTCAGGGTTCATGTGGTGTATTGTCTGCGACCTGCAAGTCTCTCCGGGAGTGCTAACCGCATTCGCCGCAGGGGCAAAGTCCTTAAGGGATCGCTGGGGCGCTTGCCCAAGGAACAAAAATGAAACCGAACTGAGTCAGGACCGAAACATGAGCGGCCAAGACCTTGACGGTTTTCGACTCTGGCCCGGGCTCTTGAGCCGGGCGGAGCAGGAGGCATTGCGCGACGAGGCATTTGCACGCCTGCGCTCGGGGCCCCTCTATGTGCCGCGCATGCCCAAGTCGGGTCAGCCGATGCGGGTCCGGATGAGTAATTTAGGCCCGCTGGGGTGGGTGACGGACAAGGAGCAGGGGTATCGCTACCAGGCTCTCCACCCCGATACCGGGCGGCCATGGCCGGAAATACCTGAACGTCTCGTGGCGCTCTGGCGCGAACGCACGGGCTATCCCGCGCCGCCGGAGGCTTGCCTCGTCAACCTCTACGAAGGGGATGCGCGCATGGGGCTTCACGTCGATAGCGACGAAGAGGCCTGGGACGCGCCGGTGCTTTCCGTATCGCTCGGCGACACCGCCATTTTCCGTATCGGCGGCGTCGTACGCTCCGATCCTACCCGCAGCGTGCGGCTCGCCTCTGGCGACGTGTGCATGCTCGGCGGCGCAAGCCGGCGCGCCTATCACGGCGTCGACCGCATCCTGAACGGCACGTCGTCGCTACTGCCGAAGGGCGGCCGGCTCAATCTGACGCTGCGGCGGGTGACCGTTCCGGTCTAGGATGCAAGACTAGCAAAGGAGGAGGCCGCGATGCGCCTGGATACGCCTGACGGAAACTTGCACCCATCGCGGCGGACGATTGCGGCGTCGCTTTTCATGAGCGGCTACGCGACGGCGGCCGTGTCCTCGTGCGCAAGCCCGGTGATGACTTCGAGCGCGGAACTGATCACCGGGGACGCGCATGTTATTGGGGCTGGCGGCTACCAATTGCCGGCGTTCATCGCACGGCCACGCGATCGCGCGCAGCATGGCGCGATCATCGTGGTCAACGAGATTTTCGGCATTCACGACTACATCAAGGATGTTTGCCGCCGCTTTGCGCAGGAAGGCTACGTCGCGCTTGCGCCGGATTACTTTGACCGCGCCGGCGATCCGGCGCCGCTCACCGACATGGCCGTGATTCGTGAAATCGTGGCGTCCGCCTCGCTCGAGCAAGTCATGGGCGATACGGAAGGCGCGCTCGCCTGGCTCGCGCGCCAGCGTTTCATCAATGCGCGCGCGATGGGCATCACCGGTTTCTGCTGGGGCGGCACTGCTGTGTGGATGGCTGCTGCACGCTTTTCTCAGATCAAGGCGGGCGTCGCTTGGTACGGCAGGCTCGTGGCGCCGCAAGCCGGTGGCTTCGCGAGCGAGGAGCCGCGGCAATGGCCCGTCGATGTCGCGGCCACCCTGCGAACGCCGGTGCTTGGGCTCTACGCGGAGAACGATCGCGGCATTCCACTCGAGAGTGTGGAAAATATGCGCGCGGCGCTACGGACGTCGGGCAATTCTTCGCGATCGGAGATAATCGTCTATCCCGGCGTCGGGCATGGTTTTCACGCCGATTATCGCGAGAGCTATAACGCCGAGGCGGCCGCGAACGGTTGGGCGCGCTGCCTTAACTGGTTCCGCGACCACGGCGTCGCCTGAAACGTCCACGCTCGCGGCCGCGGAGGCGTCGATGGCGCTCAGCGGCGCGCGATCTTGACCTGATACCACCCCGTCGCGCCGTTAGAGCCGCTCACCTGGACAAGATACGAGCCGCCATCCTCGGGGGTGAAGCGGAGGCGCGCGGCCGAGCCATCGCCGCTATTGTCGTCGGAGGCGACGCGCTCGCCAGCGCCGTCGAGAACCGCAACGAACGGGTCGGCCAGCGGGTATTCTCCGGTTCCGACCGTCTCGATCGTGTAGGTGGTTCCGGACTCCAGTTCGATCCGATAGCTGTCGAGGTCGCCAGGCATGTCGATGCGGCTGAGCCGGTCATCGGCGGCGGCGTCAAGGATTTCGTCGGTCTCGCCGCTTGCGGGCACGTCGTTGTCGAGCACGCGCAGTGAGTATAGTCCAGACCCGCCTTCTTCGCCAAAGGCGGCCGCGGCCGCGAAATACGTGCCGCTCGCTAGCGGCATGAACGTAATGCTCGAAGCGTATCCGGGGCCGCCATCGTCGTCGCGCGCGACTTCGTTGCCTTCAGCGTCGTAAAGCACCAGCAGGGGATCGACCAAGGCGTCAGGCTCGCTACCTGATAGCGTGAACCGGTAGGGCCTGCCTTCAACAACGTTGACGGCAAACCAATCGACGTCCCCCGGCGCTCCAATCAAGCTGGTCCTGCCTTCGGGACCGGGAGAAAGCATTTCAGCAGTCTCGGCGCTGTCGCCAATTTCGCCTTCGGTGATCGAGATCGCGTATCTGCCGACCGCGTCGTCAGAAAAACCGCGTGCTTCGACAAAGTAGCCGCCAGCGGCGGTGGCCTGGAACTCGAGCCAGGAATTGAGGCCCACGCCGCCGTCATCGTCGCGAGTCAGCTCGGCGCCGTCGGGACCATACACAACCACCAAGGGATCACCGACGGAATCGGCGCCGGCTGCTGCGTCGAGCGCGATCCGCACGCTTTGTCCTTCCTCGAGGTTGAGGCGGTACCAATCGCGATCTCCGGCCGCAGAAAGCACGCCTTCGCGATAATCGCCGGAAGCCGCGAGACTTGTGTCCGTGGAGACGCCGCTCGGGATGTCTCCTTCGGCAGCTGCTAGCGTGTAGCTACCCGTGCCCTCGTCATTGAAGGATCGCGCATCGAGAAAATAGACGCCTTCGCGCGGCGCCACGAACTCAAGATAGGAATTGAGCCCATCGCCGCCATCGTCGTCCACTGCGACCTCGTCTCCTCCGGAATTGCGCACCCGCAAGATCGGATCGGTCAGCGGTGCGTCGCCACTACCAGCTAGCGAAAAGCGATAGGCTTGGCCTTCCGCGAGGCGGATTCGATACCAATCGCTGTCGTTTGGATAAGCGATCTCGGAGCTGACGCTTTCCCCTGTGGCGATGCGGGCGCGCGTGTTCGCGCGCCCCGCCGCGGAATCGGTCGGAAGCGCTTCAGCGGAGACGGTGAGCGTGTAGGCGCCGGTCTGCTCGCCGCCAAAACCCGCCGCTTCAACGTAGAGTTCCGCGGATTCGTCCGGCACATATTCAAGCAGAGAATTGAGGCCGTCATCGCTGTCGTCGTTTGAAGCGATTTCGTTGCCTGCGCGATCGATCAGGCGCACCACCGGATCGCCCAACCGCCCTTCGCCTTCACCTCCGTCAAGTGCGATGCGATAGCGCTGTCCGCTGCGGACGCTAAGGCGGAACCAATCGACATCACCGTCGTAATCGACCGAGGCGGCGCGCGGTTGGCCGGGAGCAACGCGTTCGCGGCTTGAAGCGTCATTGCCGACATCGTCTACAGGCGCTTCAGAAGCGGAGACCCGCAATTCGTAGGCGCCCGCGCTGGAGTCGCTGAATCCGCGCGCTTCGACGAAAATATCGCTAGACGCATTCGGCATGTACGTAAGCGCCGAGTTGAGCCCCCCGGAATCGTCGTTGAAGGCAACTTGGTTACCTTGGGCGTCGTAAAGCGCAAGGGTAGGGTCCAAACCCGATCCGTCCTCGCTGTTGACTGCGTTCAGCGTAAATCGATAGCGCTGTCCATTTTCGGCGCGGAACCTGTACCAATCGCTGTCGGCTTCAGGTCCGATGGCGCCATCGACGCCCTCCGGACCTAGGCGAGCTTCGGTAGTCGCATCGCCGGGAACGTCGGCGATTTGCGCACCGGCGATGGGAGAGAGACACAGCGCGAGGAGGGCTGCGCTCGCCACCCCAACCAACCAACTTGCGCGCATAGGATTCTCCGTTCGAAACTGACCCTGGTTATGTGGGCGTGGCGGAGCCTAAAAGCGAATTCAGGCGGAAAGGGATCGGCTGGCCGCAAAAAAGCCAGTTGTGGGATCGCCGTGCTCAGACCTTGATATCGACCCGCTGGGCGCCCCCGCCTGGCCCGGCAGAAACCGACACCATCGCCGCGCGGACGGTGCGGTCGCCCAGGATGTACCCTGGCTGCATCACCACCAATACCGATCCCGCAGGCTGATCCGATAGCGTTTGAGCCACGGCTTGGTGCAGGTTGGGGTCGAATGCTTCGCCAACGGTCCCGACACGGCGCAAACCGTGCCGCCCGAATGCCTCGACCATCGCCCGTTCCGTAAGTTCCAGCCCCGTAAGCAACGTGCGCATGGCTTCGTCGCCAGACTCACGCCAGTTCGGCGGCGCGGCCTCGAGCGCGCGTGACAGCGTGTCGGCCACTGGCAGCAAATCGCGCGCGAACCGGTCGATCGCATAGGCGCGGGCTTCCTGGGTTTGTCGTTCGGCGCGGCGGCGCGTGTTTTCGACCTCGGCCAGCGCGCGCAGCAATTCGTCGCGTGCTTTCGCGAGTTCCAGCTCGAATGCCGCAGCGTCAATAGTCGCTTCAGCGGCGACGGGCGCCTCGCCGTTCTCGGCGTTCTGCGCCGGTTGCTGACTGGGTTCGTTCGCCATCGCTTTCCTCATCCGCGTTCCCCGCCGCGCCCGTCGAGCACCTTGCCGACAATGCGGGCCGTGTAGTCCACGACCGGGATCACCCGGGCGTAATTCAGCCGCGTTGGCCCGATGACGCCTAGTGCGCCAACGACCCGCCGCTCCGCGTTCATATAGGGCGCCACGATCAAGCTGGAACCCGACAGAGAAAACAAGGAATTCTCCGATCCGATGAATACCCGCACGCTTTCTCCAGCCTTGGCCAGATCCAGCACCTGAATGAGTTCGCGGGTTTTTTCCAGGTCGTCAAACAGCCGGCGGGCCCGCTCCAGGTCCGCCAGCGCCTGCTGATCCTGCAGAAGGTTGGCGCGTCCGCGAACGATCAGGGCCCGCCCCAGCGTCGGGTCTTCGCCGGACCATTCCACCAGCCCCTGTTCCACCAGCTTGGCCGCCGCTGCGTCGAGCGCCGCATGGTCCAGCGCCAGTGCGCTCGAAGCCGCTGCGCGAGCCTCCGCCAGGGTTCGGCCCTTGAAGCGGGCGTTGAGGTAATTCGCAGCCTCCACCAACGCGCCCGCAGGCAGATCTGGGGGGGTGGCGATGATGCGGTTCTCGACCTGGTTGTCCTCAAACACCAACACCAGCAGCGCCTGCCCAGGTCCGATCGCGACGATCTCGGCGTGACGCACCGGCGCATCGCGTTCCGGCGTCACCACCAGCCCGGCGCCGCCCGCCAAACCCGAAAGCAGATCGGATGCCGCCCCCATCACGTCTTGGGGGTTAGTTCCGGCACGCGCTATGCGTGCGTCAATCTCACGCTTCTCTTCCTCGGCGACATCGCCAAGCTGCAGCAAGCTATCGACGAAAAACCGCAAACCGATCTGCGATGGCATGCGCCCGGCCATGGCGTGGGGCGCCTCCAACAATCCCAGCGCCGACAAATCAGCCATGGTGTTGCGGATCGAAGCAGGCGAGAGCGAAGTGCCGCCGATTTTCGACAGTGTGCGCGACCCGACCGGCTCGCCAGTGGCGAGGTACGCCTCCACGATTTCGCGAAAGATCTCTCTCGCGCGGGCGTCGAGCGTTGAGAGATCAGCGGGGGAGGGAGGAGAGGTCATCAGGGCTGGTTAGGTAGCGAGACCTATAGCGAGGGAGAAGAGTGCGATCATGCTTTTGCCTTCCGCTTGGCTGCTGGCGATGGGATGGCGCGGCGCATGAATTCGTCGAATTTGGGAACGGTGAAGCCGACGAGGCCGCGTTCCGGCGAATAAGCCATGCCTTTCTTGATCAACTCATCGCGGATCGGCGCCGCTTGGCTAAGGCTCAGATTCATGGAATTGGCGATGTCTGACGAATTCACCGGCTCGGGTCCGAACGCGGCCATCACGCGAGCGTACGCCTTTTGCCGATCCGTGAGACGCGCGAGCCGCACCTTGAAGATGCCTTCGTCGAGCGCGGCGATGGCGGCTTTTGTCGCGGCTTTCGCGTCCGCCAGCGTAATCGGCGAGTTTCCAGCCTCATCCCAGCAATGCGAACCCCAGACCTGAAGGAAGAACGGATAGCGCCCGGTCTGATCGATGACGTAATCGAGCGCTGCGGCTTCATACTCCACATCCTCCCGCAAGGCCGGTGCGGCGAGCGCATGGCGTGCGCTTTTGGGATCGAGCGGACCGATCGGAGGGTAATCGAACAGGCGTTCAGCGTAGGATTTCGCGTCGCCAGCGAGCTTCGCCAGCTGCGGCAATCCGGCGCCGAACAACAGTAACGGCAATTGTCGTTGCGAGATCTTGTGCAGCGCCATGATCAGCGCCGAGAGATCGCCCTTCTGCAGGTACTGAATCTCATCCACCAGCAACACGATCGCTGCGCCGCGCTTCTTGGCGGCGTCGCCAATCGCGACGAAGAGATCGGTGAGGTCGATGGCGAGATCGCCAGTGGCGGGCGAGCCGGCCAGGCTGAAATCGACGTCGCCAACGCTGGCCTTGAACATGCTGGCGAAGGCCCGCAGCGAATTGAACGCCCGCTGCAGGTCGGAGCTGGTCTTCTTCAGTCGGTCGAGCCGATGCAGAACGTGCTGCAATTGCGGCGCGAGCTGCTGGGCTAGTGATTTTTCCGGGTCGATCTCCAGGAGTGCGGTTTGGCACCCGCTCTCTTCCGCGATCGCTTCGAAGGCGTTGAGCAGGACGGTTTTGCCGACCCCGCGCAGGCCCAGCATGATCAGGCTCTTTGCCGGCCTGCCGTCCTTTGCACGAACGATGGCGACGCGGGCCTGCTCGATCAGATCGTCGCGGCCGGCGAGCTCGCGGGGCGGGACGCCAGCGCCGGGATTGTAGGGATTATGGGTCGCGCGCATATTTTTGTTATTCGATATTAGGCAAAATCAACCAAACAAAGCTATAGAAGCCTGTGGCCTTTTAGGCCGAGTCGCCCAAACATCCAGCCTCGACTTGCGTCCGTTTTTGCTCCATGGCCGTCGCCACCCTCATAGGAGTGTTTGGGCAAGTTATGGCGAAAGCCGCGAAATTGGCCAAACAAACCTATCGCCCGAGCAAAGAACCCAGGAGACCCCATGCGTCCGTCCGGCCGTTCCCCCGACCAATTGCGTGAAATTACTCTGGAAACCCAGGTGTCCCGCTACGCCGAGGGCTCGTGCCAGGCCAAGTTCGGCGCCACCCACGTGCTCTGCACCGCCAGCGTGGAGCAGGGCGTGCCGCCCTGGCTCAAAGGCCAGGGCCGAGGCTGGGTAACCGGCGAATACGGCATGCTGCCGCGCGCCACCCACAC
>JBEBIU010000013.1:0-37165 GCA_040080225.1 Terricaulis sp. | reverse complement strand
GGATTGGAGCCGTTCAATGCGGCGGCGTGAAGGATCATTGTACGAAAAGATACTTCCGTCATTCCGGACACGCGGAGCGCGATCCGGAACCCAGGGGCAACAGTCGCGACCTACGGTCCCCTGGGTTCCGGGTTCGGCTTGGCCGCCCCGGAATGACGGCGCCTTGTTTGTCGGGTTTGGTGCATGACCAATCCATTCGCCAATTTCATCATCGTCGGCGAGCGCACCAACGTCACGGGATCGGCAAAATTCCGCAAGCTGATCGAGGCCGACGATTATGCCGGCGCGCTCGCGGTGGCGCTGCAGCAGGTCGAGTCCGGCGCCAATGTGCTCGACGTAAACGTCGATGCGGCCATGATC
This sequence comes from Terricaulis sp., assembly GCA_040080225.1. GTDB lineage: Bacteria > Pseudomonadota > Alphaproteobacteria > Caulobacterales > Aquidulcibacteraceae > Vitreimonas. Next base: position 36,805 of record JBEBIU010000013.1, on the reverse strand, counting down.
GACGGTCCGGCGGCGATGAAGCGGTTCGTGAACCTGATCGCCTCCGAGCCCGACATTGCGCGCATTCCGCTGATGATCGATTCCTCGAAATGGGAGGTGATCGAGGCGGGCCTCAAGTGCGCGCAGGGCAAATCGATCGTCAATTCGATCTCGATGAAGGAGGGCGAGGAGAAGTTTCTCGAACACGCGCGTAAAGTGCGTCGCTACGGGGCGGCCGCCGTGGTGATGGCGTTCGACGAACAGGGCCAGGCCGACACGGCCAAACGCAAGATCGAAATATGCACGCGCGCTTATCGGCTCTTGGCCGATCATGGCTTTCCACCGGAAGATATTATCTTTGATCCGAACATCTTCGCGGTGGCCACGGGCATCGAGGAGCATGCCGGCTACGCCAAGGCCTTCTTCGAAGCCACCGCCTACATTCGCGCCGAACTGCCGCATGCGCACGTTTCGGGCGGGGTTTCCAACGTTTCGTTCTCGTTCCGCGGCAACGAGGCCGTGCGCGAGGCGATGCACGCGGTGTTCTTGTACCACGCCATCCGCGCCGGCATGGACATGGGCATTGTAAACGCTGGATCGCTGACGCTCTACGACGAGGTGGAGCCCGAACTGCGCGAGCGTGTCGAGGACGTGCTGCTCAATCGCCGCGACGACGCGACGGACCGCTTGCTTGAATTCGCCGAAACGCTGAGAGGCGCCAAGAAGAAAGAAGCCGCGCGCGATCTCGCTTGGCGCGAGAGGCCGGTGCGCGAACGGCTCAGCCACGCTTTGGTGCATGGGCTCAACGAATTTATTGTCGAGGACACCGAGGAGGCCCGCCTTGCGGCCGAGCGCCCGCTACACGTTATCGAAGGTCCGCTTATGGACGGAATGTCTATCGTCGGCGATCTGTTTGGCGCCGGAAAGATGTTTCTGCCGCAGGTGGTGAAATCCGCGCGCGTGATGAAGCAGGCAGTGGCGCACCTCATCCCGTACATGGAGGAGGAGAAAGAGCGCATGGGGCTCGCCGGCAAGTCCAACGGCAAAATCGTGATGGCGACGGTGAAGGGCGATGTGCACGATATTGGTAAGAATATTGTTGGCGTCGTGCTGCAATGTAATGGCTACGAGATCGACGATCTCGGCGTCATGGTTCCGTGTGAGAAAATCCTGGATCGCGCACGCGAGATCGGCGCCGATGCGATTGGCCTTTCGGGGCTGATCACGCCCTCGCTCGACGAAATGGTGTTCGTCGCTAGTGAAATGCAGCGCCGCGGTATGAAGCTGCCGTTGCTGATCGGCGGCGCCACCACCTCGCGCACGCACACTGCGGTGAAGATCGCGCCGGCCTACAAGGGCCTCACGCTCTACGTCAATGACGCGTCGCGCGCGGTGCCTGTCGTGCAAAAATTGCTCGGCGCCGATCGCGATGTGCTGATCGCCGACGCCAAAGCCGATCAAGCCGCTGCGCGCGAGAGTTATCTCGCCGGTCAGGACAAGCGCCCGCGCCTGAAGTTGGCGACGGCGCGCGAGCGCGCGCCGCAGCTGAAGTATGCGCCGATGCGCCCGATTTTCCTCGGCGTACGCGACTTCAAGGATTATCCCCTTGCGGAACTGGTTCCGTACATCGACTGGACGCCGTTCTTCGCGTCATGGGAATTGGTGGGAAAATTTCCCGCCATCCTCGATGACGCCATTGTCGGCGAAGCCGCGCGCAATTTGCACAAGGATGCGCGCACGATGCTCGACCGGCTGGTGGCGGAGAAGTGGGTGCGCGCCAACGGCGTGGTCGGTTTCTGGCCGGCCAATAGCGACGGTGACGACATCGTGGTGTGGGAAAATGTCAAACGCGAGCGCGAACGCGCACGCCTCCACACGCTGCGCCAGCAGATGGATAAGGGTGGCGGCGAAGGCAAACACAATTTCGCGCTGGCGGATTTCGTGGCGCCACTCCATTCCCCCTCCTCGCAAGCGGGAGGGGGAGTCGTCGATTACATAGGCGCGTTCGCCGTCACGGCCGGCATCGGCGAACACGAAATCGCTCAGCGCTTCAAGCGCGCCAACGACGATTACTCGGCCATCCTGGCGCAGGCGCTGTGCGATCGCTTGGCGGAGGCGTTCGCCGAAGCTTTGCACGCAAAGGCGCGGCGCGAGCTTTGGGGCTATGCGGAGGAGGAGACACTCACCAACGAAGAGCTGTTGCTGGAAAAATATCGCGGCATCCGCCCCGCGCCCGGTTATCCGGCTCAGCCTGACCACACTGAAAAGACTACGCTGTTTAATTTGCTCGAAGCACGCGAGCGCACCGGCATGGAGCTCACCGAAAGCATGGCCATGACGCCGGCCTCCTCGGTGTCGGGCCTCTATTTCGCGCACCCGCGCGCGGAATATTTTGGCGTCGGCCGTATCGGTCGCGACCAGGTGGACAATTACGCGCAGCGCAAGGGCTGGGATATGGCGACAGCCGAACGCTGGCTTGCGCCGATTTTGGCGTATGAGCCGGGTTGAAATATGGACCGCCGACGTCCCGCCGGCAGTGCTGGCAACCGCTCAAGTGGGCGTGAATTTGCATGCGCTGCAGGCCGGCGAGGGCGCCGACGGCCCATAATATTAGAGCGCCCGCCTGAACAATTCGTCGTACTTGCCCGCGTCGAAGGGCACGGCGTTTGTCAACGTCGCGAGATCGCTCGCGGCGTAGTCGCGCGCGCCCGGCCAATGTGCATCGGTCACGCCCATGGCCGAGAGCGAGCCGGGCAGGCCGATGCTCGCGTTGAGATCAGCGATTGCTTGCGGCAGGTCGGCGTTGGCGGCCAAGCCAAGCGCACGCCGCAGGCGCGCGAATTTGGCCTCTGCGGCGTTGCCGATCATGGCCAGCGCATGGGGCAGGATCACGGCGTTGAGCGTGCCGTGATGGAGCTTCAATTCATGGATGCGTCCGAGCGCGTGGGATAGCCCATGTACGGCGCCGAGGCCTTTGGCGAACGCGAGCGCGCCCTCGAACGAGGCCATCATCATATGCCAACGCGCGTCGCGGTCGCCGCCATCCAACACTGCGCGCTCAAGCCAGGCCATGGCGCGCTCGGCGCCGTCGAGGCCGATGGCTTCCGCTGGCGGATGTATGACCGGGGTCAGCACTGCTTCGATGCAATGGGTCATAGCGTCCATGCCGGTTGCCGCGGTCAAAAGCGGCGGCAGGCCGAGCGTGAGTTCGGGGTCGCAGACCGCCGCTGTCGGGACCAGACGCGGCGAGACGAACGTCTCCTTGCGCCCATCCTCCAGGACCACCACAGCGCCAGGGGAGACTTCGCTGCCAGTGCCAGCGGTTGTCGGTACGGCGACGAGTGGGGGGATGGCCGTGATGAAGCGAGCGCCGCGCTGGGTGGCGCCGAGGCGCGCGAACGGGCCGTCGTGGGAAACCATCAGGCCCATCGCCTTGGCGAGGTCCATCGAAGAACCCCCGCCGAATGCGATTATTCCGTCAGCGCCCGAGGCGCGGTAGGCGTCTGCGGCCTTGGCGGCGGCGGTTTCGGTCGGGTTGGCGGGAGTGTCGGTGAATATCCCCGCCGGCGCCGCCCCCAGCGCCGACAGCAAACGGTCAAGCAGGCCATTGGCCTTAAGCCCCGGATCGGTGACGACGAACGGCGCGGCCATGCCCGCGCCCTTGAGCACCTTCGGCAATTGCGCGATGGCGCCGAAATCGAACGTGCATTGGGTGAGGTAATTCATCGCGGCCATTGGGCGCCTCCATTCCGTTTCGATAGCGAAGCGGGCCGGCCTTGTCGAACTGGACGCGCCGATGGACTTGGGCGCGGGCGGCGCTAACTTCCGCGCTGCCATGACCGACGCTCTGCTGGAAATTGCCAATCTGTCCGTCGCCTTCGATACGCCCGATGGCGATGTCGAGGCGGTGAAGGGAATATCGCTGAGCATCGCCAAGGGAGAGTGCTTGGGCATTGTCGGCGAATCGGGTTCGGGCAAGAGCCAGACCTTCCTCGCGGCTTTCGGCCTCGCTTCGGAAAATGCGCGTATCGCCGGTTCGGCTAAGTTCAGCGGTCAGGAAGTGCTCGGTCTGCCGCGCAAGGAACTCGACAACATCCGCGGCCGCTACGTTGCTTTTGTATTTCAGGATCCGCTGACGGCGTTGACGCCGCATATGACAATCGCAGCCCAAATGGGCGAAGTGCTTGCGCACCATTTTCAGATCAAGGGCGCGGCGGCGCGCGAACGGATGAAGCAATGGTTGGAGCGGGTGCGGATTCCGGAGGCGGAGACCCGTCTTGGCCAATATCCGCATGAATTGTCCGGTGGTATGCGCCAGCGCGTGATGATCGCGATGGCCATGATGTGCGAACCGGCGCTGCTGATCGCCGATGAGCCGACCACCGCGCTCGATGCAACCGTCCAGGCGCAGGTGCTGGATCTGATCGAGGATTTGCGCAAAGACACCGACGCGGCGATCGCGCTCATCACCCATGACATGGGCGTGATCGCGCGCATGGCGCAGCGCGTGGCGGTTATGCGTGGCGGGGAAATCGTCGAAACCGGAACTGCCGAACAAATCTACGCTGAGCCGAAAGCGGAGTACACCCGCATGCTGCTGCGGGCGGTGCCGCGCGTCGATGGCGAACGTCCGTTCCCATTGCCGGCGCCGGCGGAGGGTGAGCCGATCCTCGAAGTCGAGGACCTGCGCGTGCATTTTCCGATCAGGATCGATCGCGGCTTGTTCGGGGAAAGCAAGACGCTTCGCGCCGTCGACGGGGTAAACCTTGCGGCGCGCGCGGGCGAGACGCTGGGCATTGTCGGGGAATCCGGTTGCGGCAAATCGACCCTCGCGCGCGCCATCGTGCAATTGCTGCCGCGCACCGCTGGCGCGGTGAGTTTCCTGGGTCGGAGTTTACTGCCGAGCGAGCGCGAAGCGATGCGACGATCGCGCCAGGATTTGCAGATCGTGTTTCAGGATCCGCTCGCGAGCCTCGACCCGCGTATGACGCTTGGCAATTCGATCGCCGAGCCGCTGTTGGCGTTTGCGCCGGAACTCGATCGCGCTGGGCGTGAGGCGCGCGCCAAGGAGATGATGGGGCTGGTCGGGCTCGACCCCGATCTGATCAATCGCTATCCGCACGAATTGTCGGGCGGGCAAAACCAGCGCGTCGGCATCGCCCGCGCCATGATCATGAAGCCGAAATTGGTAGTGTGCGACGAGGCGGTGTCGGCGCTCGACGTTTCGATCCAGGCGCAAATCCTCAAATTGCTGGCGGATTTGCAGCGCGACTTCCGCACCAGCTTCCTATTCATTAGCCACGACCTCGCGGTGGTGCGCGCGGTGTCGCACAATGTGCTGGTGTTGTACCTGGGGCAGGCGGTCGAGTACGGGCCGGCGGAGATCATCCTACGCGACCCGCGTCACCCCTATACGCGCGCGCTGCTCGCGGCCGCGCCCACGCCCGATCCGGAAATCGCCCGCAACAAGCCGCGCGTGCGCCTGGCTGGCGATTTGCCGAGCCCGCTCGACACCCGCGCGCCGCTGCGTTTCCTGAAGTCCAAGGCGATCAACGATCCCGACGCCGTGCAATATCGCCCGCACTGGTACGAAGTCGCGCCGGGCCATTTCGTCGCCGAGCACGACGAAATGGCGGCGGCTTAGATATTCGTGTAAGAAATATTGGAGTCACGTGCGGTCCGCGCGGCGCCGGCGTCGCGTTTCGACAGGCTCAGCGTGACGCCATTCTGCGTCAGCCTGAGCCTGTCGAAGGCCGCTCTATGGAGTGCGTCGGAATTTCCGCACGACGCTTTGGATCACGGGCCGCCGACGACAGCACCGTCGGCGCCCTGGAACGAGATCAGCAGGATGCGGAAACGCAGCGCCGAATTGGGCGGGATCACCGGCGGACGCCCGGCCGCGCCATACCCCATCGCGGCAGGAAACGTGGCGATGACTTCGTCGCCTGGCCGCATCTGCTGGATGGCTTCGGAAAAACCGCGCACCACCTGGTCCAAGGGAAAATCGGCGGGCTCGCGCCGTTCGAACGAGGAATCGAACACGCTGCCGTCGCTGACCAGGCTGCCTTCGTAATGGACGCGCACCTCCGTGGTCGGCCCCGGCTTCGGCAAGCTCTCATTGGTCGCGCGTTGGGTGAACTGAACCGTCACACCCGATGCAAGCACCATCGCTTGCTCGGTCACCGCGCGGCTTTGCGCGGGCGGTGCGGGCGGGGGCGCGGAAGGGGCGTCGCGTCCAGAATCGGTGCAAGCCATGGCGAGCGCCAGCAAGGAGCCGGCGAGGAGTTTTCTGATCATCGGTAAAGAGCCTCTGTTTGTTCGATGGTCCAAGGTTCGGATTGTGCGGCGCGTTCCCATTGCTGAAAAGTGTCGTCGGCGAAGATGGCGTCGCAATAGGCGCGCGTGGGAGCGGGGGTTGCTACGGCATAGGTGCGTAGGCGGGTTGCGACAGGTGCGAACATGGCATCGACGATCCCGCGCGCGCCGAACAGGAAAGGGCCGCCATGGGCGGCGATCAGCCGCTCCCAGGTGGCGAACAATTGGTCGAGATCGGCGCTGGTGTCCTCGGCCCATCGCGGCGGCGCCGACAACCGCCGCCGGATATTCATCGACAGATCGCGCCGCAACGCCGCGAAGCCGGCATGCATTTCACACGCCGCCGATCGCGCCTGCGCGCGTTCAATTGAGTCGCTCGGCCAGAGCGACGGCGCTTGTTCGCCGGCCCACTCGCAAATAGCCAGGCTCTCATAGATCACTGCGCCGTTGACGTGCAGCGCCGGCACCCGCCCGCTTGGCGAAATCTCGCGCACTTCCTTGATCGCCGAGCGGCCATAGCCTTCCCCCCCGAGCGGGATCACCCGTTCTTCGAACGCGATCCCGGCCCATTTGAGCGCGAGCCAGGGCCGCAGCGACCAGGACGAGTAATTCTTGTTGCCAATGAAGAGGATAGGCGTGGCCATGGCCGCCTTGTTCCAGAGCAATACGGCAAGATCAAGCGCTCCGCGGGGGAATGCTGCTTGCGAAGGCGCTGACACAGTCTGAATGGGGGCAATGTTGCGTATCGAAACGATACACCCCAAGGAATTGGGGTGCGCGGAAATCGCTCTTTGGCGCGCCCAAGCGGCTCGCGACGCGGCTCTACGCAGCCCGTATTTTGCCCCCGAATGGGCCATGATAGTAGGGGCGGAGCGCGATGACGCGCGCGTCTGCGTAATCGATGGCGGCGCGGGCTTCTTCGCCGCGCAGCGCCTTTCTCGCTTTGCCGCTATGGGCCTCGGGGCGCCGATCGCGGACTATCAAGGCGTCGTCGGCCAAGTAGCGCCGGCGGCGGAACTTTGCAGGTCGCTTGGCGTCGGCCGCATTGACTTGACCCACGTCCCCGCCGGCCAATCCATCCTGGCTGGCGGTGACGCGCGTGAGGACGCTTCCTGGATCGCGGAAACTTTCGGCGGGAGGGAGGCGTACGAGGCCGCGCTGCGGGAGAGACGAAGCGAGTTCCTCCGACAGACCGATAAGAAGCTGCGCAAATTTGCGCGCGAGCAGGGGCCGCCGCGCTTCTGCGCACAGTCCAGCGACAGCGCCGACTTCGAGCAATTGCTCACCTGGAAATGCCGGCAATTGCGGGCCAGCGGCCAACCCGAAATCTGGGCAACACCTTGGGTGCGGGCGGTGTTGGATGTGTGCTTTGCGACCCGCGAGCAGCGCTTTGGCGGCATGTTGTTCACCCTCAAAACCGGTGGCGATCAGCTGGCGGCGGCGGCTTTCTGCTTGCGCAGCGTGAGCGTTCTGCATTTCTGGGTCATCGCCCATGACGATGCGTACAACGCGTATTCTCCGGGGGTGCAGCTGGCTCGTTGGGTCGTCGGGTGGGCTGGCGAACACGGGTTCGCGGAAGTCGATTTCGGCCCCGGCGAGTACCAGTACAAGCGCCAATTGGCGACGACCCAACGCAAAGTCGAAAGCGGTGTCGCCGCAGGCGCGTCGTGGTCTGGCGTGGTGCGACGTGCGCAGTGGGCGCTGCGGCGGAGTGTCGAACGCATGCCGCAAGCGCAGGTGGCCGCACTTCCAGGCAAGGCGATGCGGCGCATCGATCTGCGCCGCGCGCTTGGCTGAGCAGCGGTTGGCGTTTTGGCGCCGTGAGCCCGGACCGCCGGCGCCCTCGCCGGCACATAGTGTCGCAAACTCACACTCACCTGAGCGGTAGCAGATACCGGTGCCGGCGAGGGCGCCGGCGGTCCATGTTTACGGCGCCTTGATCACAGCGCGGAACGTGCGGCGCTCGCCGCCGCGGCGTTGGCGAAGGCTACAAAACCAGGAACGATGAAGCCGCCGTGGTCGTCGCCATAATGCAAGGGCCCTCCGTCGAGGTTCATGATGTCGCCGCCGGCGGCGGCGAGCACGGCGTGGCCCGCCGCAATGTCCCACTGGCAGACATCGCCGAAGCGCGGATAGAGATCGGCTGCGCCCTCGGCGATACGGCAGAGCTTGATCGAGGAGCTGGCGTGGATCGCGGCGGCGCCGAGCGCAGCGATGAAGTGGGCGGTCTTTTCGTTGCGGCCAGAATATTCGGAAGCAATTACGCGCCAGATTGCGTTGGGCGGCGCGGCCGCGCTCGCAACCGTTGTTAAAGCATCGTCGCCCAGCGCGCGCACGGCGCGGCCCGGCTCGCCGGCATAAAGTTCGCCGGTGGCGGGCGCGTAAACAACGCCCTGAACCGGCGCGCCGTCGATAACAAGCGCGATGTTGACGGTGAACTCGTCGCCACCCTTGGCGAACCCGCGGGTGCCGTCGAGCGGATCGACGCAAAAGAAGCGCTGGCCAAGAACAGGAACGCGTCCAGATGCGACCGCTTCTTCCCCCAACATTGGCAACCCGGGCGCGATGCGGTGGAGGCCTTCCTCAATCAGCGCCTCCGCGCGTTGATCGGCGAGCGTCACCAGCGATCCGTCGCCCTTGGTTTGGGCGACAAAGCCTTCCTCGCGCACGGCCATGATTTCGCGCCCGGCCGCGCGTGCGAGTGCGATCAAATCGTCCAGCTTGGGCGTGATCATGTAAGCGTTTCCGGCGTGTTGCGGTCGAGCTCATCGAGCCATGCCGTCGCCGCGGCGTCGCTCGGCGCACGCCAATCGCCGCGCGGCGACAGCGCGCCGCCGGAAACGATCTTGGGGCCGTTGGGAACCGCCGAGCGTTTGTATTGGTTGGCGAAGAAGCGCTTTAGGAACAGTTGCAGCCATTTGCGCAACGTCGCGTAATCGTATTTCTCGCCCCACGCCGACCAGGCCAGAAACAGGATCTTGCTTGGGCTAAAACCGTAGCGCGTGAGCCAATAGAGATTGAAATCCTGCAATTCGTAAGGGCCGACCATTGCTTGGGTGCTCTGCGCAGTCGCGCCGGGGATCAGCTCGGGACTGATCTCGCAATCGAGCACGCGCAACAACGTCGTCGATGCGGCGGGATCGAACAATTTGGATGCGGCGACCCAACGGATCAGGTGCTGGATCAGCGTTTTCGGCGCGCCGCCATTGACGTTGTAGTGCGACATGTGATCGCCGACGCCATAGGTGCACCAGCCGAGCGCCATTTCCGATAAGTCGCCGGTGCCGACGACGAAGGCGCCTTCTTTGTTGGCCAAGCGGAAGAGATAGTCCGTGCGCACGCCAGCTTGCACGTTCTCGTAGGTGACGTCGTAGACTTTCTCGCCGCGGGCGGCGGGATGGTCTAGGTCTTCGAGCATGCGCTGCGCCAGCGGTTCGATCGACACTTCGCGCGCATCGATTCCAAGCGATTTCATAAGCGCCCATGCATTGGCCTTGGTGGCGTCGCTGGTGGCGAAGCCGGGCATGGTGACGCCGACAATGTTGGCGCGCGGCAAGCCAAGGAGGTCAAACGCGCGCGCGATCACGATGAGCGCATGGGTGGAATCGAGCCCGCCCGACACGCCGATCACGACCCTTTTGGCGCCTGTGGCTTCGATGCGTTTGGCGAGGCCGGCTACCTGGATATTGTAGGCCTCGTAGCAATCGCGGTCGCGTTGCGCGGAATCGTCGGGCACGAACGGAAAGCGGTGGAGCTTGCGCCGCAATTGCAGTGCTGTTGGTGCGATGCCGCTCTCGAATGCGACACGCTGGAAAGCGCCGATGCGTTCGCCTTCGCGAGCTGCGGCGTCACGAAAATTGGAGAGTCGGCGCCGCTCCTGGGCGATGCGCCCGACATCGATGTCGGCGATCACCAGTTTCGGCGCCCGCGAGAAACGTTCGCCTTCAGCGACTTTCTCGCCCAGTTCGTAGGCCACGATCTGGCCGTCCCAGGCGAGGTCGGTGGTGGATTCACCCCAGCCGGCGGCGGCGAACACATACGCTGCTGTGCAGCGCCGCGATTGGGCGTCGCATAAAATGGCGCGATCCTGCGCCTTGCCGATGGTGATGTTCGACGCGGAGAGATTGAGCAACACGGTGGCGCCCGCAAGTGCTGCGAGCGACGATGGCGGCGTCGGGGCCCAGAAGTCCTCGCAGATCTCGAGGTGGAAAACGAAGTCGCGGATGTCGCTGGCGGCGAACAGCAAGTTTGCGCCGAACGGGCAGCTCTCCCCGCAAATCTCGATGCTGCGCGCGCTCGTGTCGGTGGCGCTGGCGAAGTGGCGCTTCTCGTAGAATTCGCGATAATTGGGCAGGAAGCTTTTGGGCGCGGCGCCGAGGATACGCCCGCGATGGATGGCGATGGCGCAATTGTAGAGCGCCCCGCCCAGGCGCAGCGGCGCGCCGACGACAATAACCGGCGCCAGTTTCTTGCTTTCGGCCTTGATAGAGGTCAGCGCATCCTCGACCGCGTCCAAGAGGGCGTCTTGCAATAGCAGGTCGTCGATCGCGTAACCCGTCAGCGAGAGCTCGGGTGTCAGCAGCAACGCCGCCCCGGCGCGATGGGCCTGACGCGCAAAATCGAGGATCGCGGCGGCGTTGGCGGCCGGCGCTGCCGGAACCACCACCGGCGCACAAGCGCCCACGCGAGCGAAGCGGTGCGTGTAAAGCGATTTGAACAGGGCGGCGCCCGAAGCTTGCGCCTTGAGTTGGGCTGTGGGGGGGGCTTTTCGGGTGGCCATTTGCGCTCTTCTATCAGCTTATGCTCACAAAGACCATAAGCCGACGACATCAATTGCTTTCGTCGCCGCGGTCAGGTTCGACGCGGTCGTCATAGCCCTGGCGGGCCGAATAGAACATCAAGGCGGTCAACCCCCCGCCTAGCGCCAGCGACAGGAAAGTCCCCAACCCCAACGCGATCCACAGGTGGAAGCTCAATTCCCAACCGGACCAGGCGCTCGCGAACGCCAGGAAAGCCGCCGTGCCCGCAGCGCTCAGTCCAAGCACGATCCAAAGCAGTTTCATGGCGTGCTCTCTGGCACGCGATCGGGCGAACCACCATACGGCTTAGACATGGACCGCCGGCGTCCTCGGCGGCACACGGTATCTCAACACGTGAGCGCCATGCGGCAGCAAACACCGCGTGCAGGCGAGGTTCCGGGATCGCCGCGTTGTGGCGCTTCGGTATGACACACAGCCGGTCTAAATTGCAGCGTTGATCCGTCAATCAAGACCTGTTCCTCGTCGCAAAAGCGCTGGTCCTTGCCGACATGCGCGCCTAGAGAAGCGCCAAATTCGAAGGACCGCTCCATGAAACGAACGATCGTCGCTATCTTCACCGCGCTCGCGCTCGCCGCCTGCGCCACATCGTCAGCGCCGCAGGCGAGCGCAGCGTTAGAGGTGGCGCCGCTTGCGTACACCACGCGCACGCTGGCCAATGGATTGCGCGTCTATGCCATGCCGGACGCAAACACCGCCAACGTCTCGGTGCAGGTCTGGTACGATGTGGGCTCCGTGGACGATCCGGCTGGGCGCTCGGGTTTTGCGCATCTGTTCGAGCACATCATGTTCAAATCGACGCGCAACATGCCGGCCGAGACCGTGGACCGCCTGACCGAGGATGTCGGCGGTTTTAACAACGCTTCGACCTATGACGACTTCACCAACTACTACGAAGTCGTCCCCGCAAACCATTTGAGCCGCGTGCTCTGGATGGAAGCCGAGCGCATGAGTTCGCTGGTGATCGACCCGGCCACGTTCGATTCCGAGCGCGACGTGGTGAAAGAAGAATTGCGTCAGCGTATTCTGGCTTCGCCCTATGGCCGTTTGTTCGGCTTTTATCTCGCTCAAGCGAATTTCAGCGTGCATCCCTATGGCCGTCCCGGCATCGGTTCGATTGAGGAACTCGACGCGGCGACCGTCGAAGATGTACGCGCGTTCCACGCGACTTGGTATCGCCCTGACAACGCCGTGCTTGTGGTCGCCGGCAATTTCGAACCCGCGCAACTTGACCGATGGATCAATGAGTATTTCGGTGACATCGCGCGTCCTGTCCGTCCGATTCAACGCGACTACCCAACCGAGCCCGCGCGCACAGGCCCGCGCGACTACACGACCTACGCGCCGAACGTGCCGTTGCCAGCGGTGATGATCTCTTACCCGCAGCCTGCCTCGACGAGCGCCGATCTTCCGGCGTTGACGGTGTTGGATGCGATTATGGCGCGTGGAGAATCCTCGCGTCTGTACCAGTCGTTGGTGTACGAGCAGCAGGTTGCTGCCCAAGTGTTCACCAATCTCGAGGCGACCCAGGACCCCGGCGCTTATTCGCTGTTTGCCATTCTCTCGGAAGGCAAAAGCGCGGAGGAGGGGCTCGCGAGCCTGACCGCCCAGATCGCGCGCCTACGCGACGGGCCGGTGAGCCAAGCCGAACTCGACGAAGCCAAGAATGAAATCGTGACGGCGACGATCGAGGGCCGCGAAACCGCGTTCGGGCGGGCCAGCGAGCTTGCCGACGCCGTCATCCGGTACGGCGATGCCGCTTACGCCGATCGTCTGCTGGCCGCCATTCAAGCGACAACCGCCGCCGACGTGCAGCGGGTAGCGCGCGCGATCCTCGACGATCGGCGCCGCGTCGTGGTGCGCTATTTGCCCGAGGAAGCGGGACGAACCGGCGACGCGATCGCCACTGCGCCGACCATTCAAGCGCGCGCTTTGTCGATCCCAGCCTCGGAGATCCGCATCCACACTCTTGCGCCCGAAGGCCAGCGTCAGGCGCCGCCGGCCGCGGGAACGCCGGTGGACGCGCGCATTCCAGCAACCGGGCAGCGCACGCTTGCCAACGGCATGCGTGTCATCGTCGCGCCGAACCGGGCGCTGCCGCTGATCAGCGCCGATTTGCGCGTCGCTTCCGGCGGCAGCGCCGATCCGCGCGAACAGGCGGGCCTCGCCTCGATGACAGCCGATCTGCTCACGCGCGGCACCGCCACGCGAGGCGCGACCGAGATCGCGCGCGAGATTGAATCGCTCGGCGCTGAAATCAGTTCCGGAGCCGGAACCGATTCTTCGGCGGTATCGCTGCAAACCCGCTCCGATCGGGCCCAGGATGCGTTCGTCGTCTTCGCCGACGTGGTGCGCAATCCCGCGTTCGCCGCCGAAGAACTCGACCGTGCGCGCCAGCAAGCGCTTGACGGCCTGCAGGTGGCGCTGAGCGAGCCGGGCTCGATCGCACAATTTGCTATCGCGCGTGCGGTTTTTGGCGAAACGCCGTATGGTGCGGTCGCTTCCGAACGCAGCCTTGGCGCGATCACACGCGAAAACATGGCCGCGTTCCACGCCGCCAATTGGCGCCCAGACAATGCGGTGCTTGTGATTGCCGGCGATGTCTCGACCGAGCAGGGCTTTGCGTTGGCGCAAAGACATTTTGGCGCCTGGGCCAATCCCTCGGGCGCGCGCCCCACCGCGCCGGACGCGAACGCGTACGCCGCGCCCGCTCGCACTATCGTGGTCGATCTGCCGCAGACCGGGCAGGCGGCGGTGGTCATGGGACTGCGCGGCGTATCGCGTCGCGACGCCGAATACTTCCCGCTGCTGGTAGCCAACAATGTGTTGGGCGGAGGCTATTCCGCGCGGCTCAACGCGGAGATCAGGATCAGGCGCGGGCTCTCCTATGGAGCGGGTTCAAGTTTTTCGGCCCGCTTGGCGCCGGGACCGATCATCGCTTCCGCGCAAACGCGCAACGACGCGGCGGCGCAGGTGGTCGAGCTGATGCGCGCCGAGATCGCGCGCATCGGCCAGAGCGCCGCGCCGGAATCAGAACTCACCGCGCGCAAGGCGGTGCTGATCGGCTCGTTCGCGCGCGCGGTTGAGACCACGTCGGGCCTTGCGGGACAAATCTCGACTTTGGCTCTTTTCGGTTTGCCGCCAGAGCGTCTGGGCGCCTATGTGGCGGATATCTCGGGCGTCACACCGGAGCAAGCCCGCGCCGCGGCCGTGCGCTATTTCAACGCCGACAATGCCGACCTCGTCGTCGTCGGCGACGCGCAATTGTTCTACGACGCCGTGCGCCGGCTCCGTCCGAACGCGGAACGAATTCCGGTTGGAGAACTAAATCTGGACCGGGAGGCGCTGCGCTGATTACGTCCGCTCCGCGACTCGGTTAAGCATGGCTGCCATGAATCCTCGCCCGCTGCTCCGTATCGTCGTCTTCGCCTTGCTGCTGAGCACGTTGTCGTTCGTCGTCGGCATCGCCGGCGACCTCTCGCAGCAGCGAAGTGATTCGGGGCCCCGTGTCGTCGTGCAGATTCCGCCCTTGACCACCGCGCAGGCTCAGGCTGCTTCCCGCGCCCACTGAGTTCAAAGGACGGCCGTTAACGAAGCTGTTGTCGTTGTTTGGTTTTTCGCGCGCGAGCGTTGCAGAATTGCGTCTTTTCGGCAACATACGCACCACGCCTAGGCAACACTGTCAAAAAAGCGCCTTGGTCGCAGGGCTTTCTTCCGCGACATGAGCGAAGGGCAGACTTTGTTAGTGCGCGGCGTGGCGTTTGCAGCGGCCGCTTTGGCGCTCGGTCTCCCTGCGACCGCCGCAGCCCAGCAGCAGCCGCCGCAACAACAGCAGCGCCAACCTTCGGTCCCCGGCCTTTACGCCGCCTCGAGCGGCGCCACCCGCTATTCAACCCCCGATGGCGCGGTGCGGTTCGTATTCGACCGAAGCGTCGGGCGCGTGGCTCTAGTGCGGTTCGAGGGTGATCCGGAGGTGCACGTGCTGCGTCCGGTCATGGCCGCGGCTGGCGCGGAAATTTACCGCACCGATGATGGCGACGTTTCCCTGCGCGTCGCCTCCAATGGCGCCATAACCGTCTACACGCGCAATTTGAGCACGGGCGCGCCAGCTTCCGAGGAAGGGCGCGTGGCGCCGATTGCGCCCGAGGCTGTTGCTTTCGCGGAAATGCAGCAGCGCTTTCAGCAATTGGAAGCCCGGGCGCGGCGCAATGTCGGGCAGACAGTCACTTTCATTCTCCCGGCCCGAGTGCCGCCCGGCGCCGGGGGCATCGTGCTCGACGCCGCCGAACGCGCCGCGCAGGGTTTGGCCGCCGCCCCGCTGACGAACATCCGGCGTGTGGTGATCACGCTTGGGCCGGCCCCTGCTGTAGCGCGCCGCGGCGACCAGCTCTTCATCCAGGTTGCGCCGCACCTGGGTTACGCCGGCCGCCCGTCGTCGATCACCATTCGCAACGTGGTCACCGGGCAAGTGCAGGGGCCGGAGGAATAGGTTCTAATTTTGCCGCGCTCAGCGCGGCCGTTGCGGCGTCAGCTGATCAGCTCATCTTGTCAAGTTTGAACGGCGAGTCAGGATCGGCGCCGATGTTGTTTATCAGCGCATTGTATTGCTGCTTCAGCCGCGCTTTATCCTCGGCCGAGAGGGTTGGATCTTCGAGTTCATCGCGGACGCGCAGCGCTCGCTTGTAGAACTGATAATCGTTGTCAAGCTTGACTAAGCTGATCATGGTGTCGAGCAACGGCGTGTCGCCGTTTGGTTTTACATTCAGAAAGCTCTTCAACACGCTGGCGGATGCGACGGTCGGTGCGAAGTTCTTGAGTTGATCCCTTTTTGCACCGTCGATGAGCAAGACGAAGTATGGGCCGTCTTCATTGTACGGTGTTTTGTCGCTCTTCCGCACCAAACCCTTGTTCCAATCGAATTCGTACAGGTTCACGTCGATCGGGAATTTGTAGATGACGCGAATATCGGCCTGCGTAACGGGGCCGTTGATAGTGTCGAAGTTAAGCGTTTCGGTGTGCTCCAGCTCGGCTTGTGAGTCGGCGCCGTTTAGAAGGTCGCTGCCCAGATTGACGAGCTTGCTCGCCAGCATCAGGAACCCTGCATTTGGGGCGAGGATCGGCACCTTGGCCAGATCGCCAGCGGCTGAGGCCACGCTATCAAACAGCGCGTCTGGAAAATTATCGAACGCCATCTGCAGCGTGACAGTCATCGTGCTCGAGGCGAGGCCGGGGACGTAGGCCACGATGTCGGTGCCGTCTTGGTAAGCTGCGAGCTTGTAGTGCTTCTTTTTCTTGATGTCCCTGCTGAGATAATTGATCGCGCGCGCGGCGCCTTTGTAGACGTACTCATCCTTGACGGATGAAAACACCGCCATTCCGCTTTTGGTCAACCATTGATCTCTTGGATACTTGCCGGTGTAGACGTGAAGAATCTTGATGGTTAGCGGGCCGCCTTGGGTGATTGGAGTCGGCTTCCATCCGTCGATCGCGCCCACAGAATCGTCCCACGCATTCATCGCCGCGGGGGCGAACGTTCGTCCTCCGATGGACATCGGCGGCGCCATAAGATCATGCCGCATTTTCCGAAGTAGATCGGCCTTTTGCTCGAACTCGGTTTCCGTAAGTAATTGCGCTCCACAGACGCGTGCTACTGACATGTGCCATCTCCAGCGACGAATTCTAATCCGGGATCGTGGCTCGCGTGCGGCTGAAGGCCTCGCAGCGACCCTCGGTAAGCCACGCAACAACAACAATCATTCAGACGACCGCAACGTCAAGTTGTTTTTGTGCGGCGCTCAGGCCTTGCGCCCCAGCAGCGCAAACGCGGCGAGAAGTGCCCACCGGGAATGGCCGCGTGTTGGCGCGCACCGCCATTTATGTCGCGGCTGGGTTCATCGGCTTATTGCGCTGGTGGATGACTTCCGGGCTCAAGCACACATGCAGCGCACGTTTTCCGTCTAATCCAGGCCGCGCTGGGGAGACATCTAGCCCTTGAAATTGTCCTTGCGGCTGCGGATTTCACCAAACGCTTCCCAATCTTGCGCGCCTTCCATTCCGATCGCCGCCTTGAGTTGTGGCGCGCGAAGGAAGGGGTTGGTGTTTTTCTCCAGTCGAAGGTTCATTGGCACGGTCGGTTTGCCTTGCGCGCGCAGCGCCGCAACCTCGGCGACGCGCGCTTGCAGCGCCGGATTGTCGGGATCGACGCTGATGGCGAAGCGGGCGTTGGAGCTGGTGTATTCGTGCGCGCAGTAGAGCGTCGCCTCGTCGGGGAGGGCGGCGAGTTTCGAGAGGCTCGTCCACATCTGCTGCGGCGTGCCTTCGAACAAACGCCCGCAGCCCATGGAAAACAGCGCGTCGCCGACGAAGGCGACCTTCGCCTCGTCAAACACATACGCAATGTGCCCGAGCGTGTGTCCGCCGACATCGAGCACGCGTGCGGCGTGGGCGCCAAGCAAAGCCGTTTCGCCTTCGACGACGATGCGGTCCGGCGAGAGCCCGATGCGCTCGACTTCCGCCGGGCCGGTGACGCGCGCGCCGGTCTTGGCCGCGATCGCGGCGTTGCCGCCGGCATGGTCGGGGTGCCAATGGGTGTTCCACACATCGCTGATGCGCCAGCCCTTGGCTTCGGCCTGGCGCAAAATCTCGGCGGAATCGGGGGTGTCGATCGTCGCGGTTGCGCCGGATTCTTCATCGTGGACGAGGAAGCCGTAATTATCTTCAAGGCAGGGGAATTGATGGATTTGCAGCATTCCTTAGCTTAGCCCTGAAACCCATGCGCGTCGATGTCCTGGCCCTGCAGCGTTTCTACGCCTCGCCTTTGGGCGAAGCAGCCCGTCGTGCGGCGTTGCGGCGGCTGACGGCGTTATGGCCCAGCGTGGAGGGCCTTGACCTGTTGGGATTGGGTTATGCTTCGCCTTATCTTGAAAGCTATCGCTGCTCGGCGCGGCGCGTGGCGATGCTCATGCCTGGCGAGCAGGGGGCGGAACCTTGGCCGGCAGGCGCGCCCTGCATGACCGCGCTAGCCGATGAAACCCGGCTGCCGTTCATGGATTCGATTTTTGACCGGGTATTGATCGTCCACGCGCTGGAGGAATCGAGTGCGGTGCATGCGATGTTGCGCGAAATCTGGCGGGTGATGGCGCCGGAGGGGCGTCTCGTCGTTATCGCCGCCAATCGCTGGAGCTTCTGGGCGCAGTCGGACGTTTCGCCCTTCGGACACGGCCGGCCTTACTCCCGATTGCAGCTTTCGGCGCTGCTCTCGGACGCTATGTTCGAACCGGTGGCCTCAGCGCGGGCGCTCTACGCGCCCCCCTCGCACCGGCCCTTGTTCGTGCGCGCGAGCGAGGCGTTCGAACGGGTGGGAGAACTGATCTGGCCGGCGCACGGGGGCCTCCTGCTGATGGAGGCGGTGAAGCGCCTTTACGCCGCCACAGCGCGCTCCGAACGCCGGGTGCTGCTGGCCAAAGCCCCCGAACGCAGCCGCGAGGGCGCCCAAGGCGGCGCTTCTGGGGGGCGGTAGTTCGGCTTTTCAGCAGCGCCGTTCGTCGCAGGCCCTCGTGCGCGATGTCGGTCTTGGGCTAAAGTCGCCCCCTCGGACAACCACCGGTTACAAAGGAAATCGCACATGGCTCTTTCTCGTCGCACACTCTTGAGCGCCTCCGTGGCAGGCGTGGTTTTGGCGGCATGTTCGCGCGCGACACCCGGCAGCGAACTCAAGACCATTCTTGACCGCGCCTGCATCGACATTCTGCGCGAGGCGCCGGAGGCGTGCACCGGCTTGGCGCTCTCAGAGGAGCAGGCCGGCGGCCGCTACATGGACCGTTTGAGCGACGCTTCCAAGGAAGGCTTCGAGCGCCAGCGTGCGGTTGGGGAGCGCGTGTTAAGCGAATTGCGCGGCCTCAAGCGCGAAGATCTAAGCGGCCAGGATGGCGTGACTTACGATGTCGTATTCACCGCAACGGAGAATAGCCTAGCGACCTCCGCATTTGAAGTCGGCGGCGGCGCCGGCGCGCCCTACATTCTAACGCAATTGACCGGCGCCTATACCGGGATTCCCGATTTCCTGGCCAGTCAGCATCAAGTCACCAATCGTGAGTTGGCGGACGCGTACCTCACGCGCCTCTCCGCTTATGCACGCGTGCTCGATCAGGAAACCACGCGCCTTGGCGAGGATGTCGCGACGGGCGTCATCGCTCCCGATTTTGCCATCGACGGTGCGCTGCGCCAAATGTCGATGTTTGTGGCCATTGCGCCGGCGGAAAATGTTCTGGTGGCGTCGTTGGCCCAGAAGCTCTCCGGCGTCGCCGAGATCGCGGATGCGGACAAATCCGCGCTTGCGCAGCGCGCGCAGACCATTCTGACTGGCGAAGTGTTGCCGGCATATCAGCGCCAGATCGCCGCGCTCACGGCGCTGCGCCCACAAGCGACTCATGACGCGGGTGTTTGGAAATTGCCGCGCGGGGCGGAAATGTACGCCGCGTCGTTGCGCAACCAAACTACGACCAACATGACGCCTGAAGATATCCACCAGATGGGCGTCGATTTGGTGAATTCGATCAATGGCGAGATGGACGCCATCTTGAGAGCACAAGGCTTGACCCGTGGCACCGTCGCGCAGCGTGTGCAGGCGGTGTCGCGTCGTCCGGACCAAATCTATCCCAGCACCGAGGCGGGGCGCACGCGCCTGCTGGCCGACCTCAACGCTCAGGTCGAGGCGATCAAGGCGCGCATGCCGGAAGTGTGCGGCACGCTCGCCCGCGCGAGCCTCGATATCAAGCGCATCCCGGAATATACTGAAGCCGGCGCGCCCGGCGGATATTATCAAAGCGCGGCGCTCGATGGTTCGCGCCCCGGCGCTTATTACATCAACCTCCGCGACCCGGCGAAAGAATATCCGAAGTTCACTTTGCCGACGCTCACCTACCACGAAGGCATTCCCGGCCATCATTGGCAGATCTCGATCCAGCAGGAAGCCGGCGAACTGCCGTTCATTCGCAGCGCGCTCCTGGGCTTCAACGCTTATGCTGAAGGTTGGGGCCTTTACGCCGAACAGCTCGCCGACGAAATGGGCATGTACGCCAACGATTCGCTGGGCCGGCTGGGCTATTTGCAATCGGCCGCGTTCCGCGCTTCGCGTCTGGTGGTCGATACCGGCATCCATCACAAACGCTGGACCCGCGAACAGGCGATCGCTTCGATGGTGGCAGCCACCGGCGATCAGGAAAGCAATATCACCACCGAGATCGAGCGCTATTGCGTGTGGCCCGGCCAAGCCTGCGGTTACATGGTCGGCCGCCAGGCCATCAACCGCATGCGCGACGCGGCGCGCACGGCGCTTGGCGCAAATTTCGACCTCAAGGGCTTCCATGATGTCGTTCTCACCAATGGCTCGACGCCGCTTTCGGTCACCGAAAGCCTGGTGCAACAATGGGTGGCGACGGTGTCGGGACCCGCACAGAGCGGCTGAGGCGCGCAATCCGCCTCACGACGAAAGCAGGAACACCGCTTCTTCTGCAAACCAATTGGCGCGCCAGAGCGATTTCGCGAATGGCGCGCCAGCGCGGCCGTGCGACATCGGTGCTGCGCGTTCGATCCGCAACCGCGTCTCGCGCGCGAGCGCCGCGAAATCGCGAACGCTCCAGCGGTGCAGTTGTTCGAAGCCGCCCCATCCCGGGGGTTCGGGCATAGCGCCTTTGGTCAGCAGGTGCAGGCGCGAGCGCCAATGCGCGGAATTGCCGACCGACACGATAATTTGCGCGCCAATCCGCGCCGCTTCGCGCAATGCCGCGCCCGGCCAGCGGAAGCCTTGCAGGCTGCGGGAGAAGATAACCGTATCGAACGCACCCGCTGGAAACGCCGCCAACTCTACTTCGGCGTCGGCCTGCATCACCGACAGGCCGCGCGCCACACACGCGTGCGCCTTGGCGCGATCGAGTTCGATGCCGCTTGCGCGCGCCAGCCGCTCACGCGCAAGCAGGCTGAGTAGTGCGCCGTCGCCGCAACCGACGTCGAGCGTCTTGGCGCCTTCGCCCACCATCAGCGCGATCACTTCATGGTCGCCGCGGGGGGCGCTCTGCGGCGTGGGGACGGGGCGGACAAGTTCCAGCTGGGCCATCAGGATCTCCCGCCTTGCAGCGCCAACCCGCGGGCGGAGGCGGCGGCATCGACGAACCCAGTGAGCGCGGCCTCGAACGCAGGCTCCTCGCCCAGGTAAGCGTCGTGACCATGATCGGTCTTGATATCGATAAACGACGCCTCCGCGCCCGCCGCCATCAACGCGCGCACGATGGCGCGGCTGTCGTCCGGTGGATAGCGCCAATCGCTGGAGAAGGCGAACACGCCGTGGCGGGTTTCGGCGCTCTTGAAAGCGTTGGCGAGGGACCCGCCAAAATCAGCGGCGAGATCGAATGCGTCGATCGCCCGCGATACGTACAGGAACGAATTGGCGTCGAATCGCTCGACTCCTTCTCCAGCGCCGTCGGCGGCGAAGGCGAAACGCTCCATTGCGCGCGCCTCGTTGAATTTAGCGCGGATCCCGGCGGCGGGCTGGCCGGCGATGCGCGCGGCCATGCGCGCCACTGCGCCGCCTTTTTGCGGGCGCACGCCATGGGCGAGATATCCACCTTGGCGCCAGTCGGGATCGGCCATGATCGCCTGGCGGCCCAGTTCCATCAGCGCGATGTTGTGCGCCGATTGCCGCGCGGCCGACGCCACCGTCGCGCACGCAAACACCCGCCCGGGGTAGGCGCTCGCCCATTGCAGCGCCTGCATGCCGCCGAAACCGGCGCCGATCGCCAAGAACAATGTCTCCACGCCGAGCGCTTCGGTGAGCATGCCTTGCGCGCGGACCATGTCGGGGATTGCAATCGGCGGCAGGCGCAGGCCGTAAGGTTGACCATCTGACGCGATGCTGGCGGGGCCGGTCGTGCCCATGGCGCCGCCCAGCACATTGTTGCAAATGACGAAGAAGCGGTTGGTGTCGATCGGTTTGCCCGGCCCGACGATGCGTGGCCACCAGGCCGGCCTGCCGGTCACCGGGTTGGGGCTTGCCACGAACTGGTCGCCATTGAGCCCATGACAGACCAGCACGGCGTTGCTGCGTTCGGCATTGAGCGCGCCGTAGGTTTCGAACGCCATGGTTAAGGGCGCGATCGATTCTCCGTTCGCCAGATGCAGTTTCGTCTTGGAATCAAACGCAAGGGAGCGGACGCCCCCTGCCGCTTGCACGCGCGCAGCTCCAGTGTGAATCATGGGCGTTAGCTATAAACTGCGTCGCGGTTTGCGCACCCATTGGTTTTGCGCTGAACCTTGCGATCGTTTCAGGTGCGCGCCGATCGCGCCAGGCGCTTCCTGCGCGCGACAATTTGGCTTTCGGTGAAATGTTCGTATGGTCCAGGGCATGGACGATCCCGCTTCCGGCCCCGCCGATTCGCTTGAGGCGGTGCGTGGTGAAATCGACAAGGTCGATGCGGCCTTGATGTCGCTGTTGTCGCAACGGATGCACTTTGCCGATCGGCTGGCGGGCATGAAGGCCCAGTCTGGGCTGCCCATGCGGCCTGGCCGCGAAGTAGTGCTGTTGCGCCAGTTGATCGCTGCGGCGCCGGCGGCGCTGGAGCGCGAGTTCATCGTTGAAGTGTGGCGCGCCCTGATAGCGGCCAGCTTGCGTCGGCAACGCGTCATCGATGTCGCGGTTGGCGGCGGGCGAGGCGACCTTTCGCGCATGTTCGACATCGCGCGGCGCCATTTTGGCGCGCGCACCAGAATCCAGCACGTGGGCGAGCCGCAAGCGGCGTTGTCGCGCGCGCTCGAACAGCCCGGCCAGTGCGTGGCGGTGACGCCATGGCCGGCTGCACCCGGAGTAGGTGCGTGGTGGCCGGCTTTGTGCGAGCGCCGCTTTCACGACCTGAATCTGATCGCTGGCTTGCCGCTCCTGGGCCCGGCCGACGAAATCCCGGAAGCGTGCGTGTTCGCGGTTGCGCCGCCAGAAGGCGCCGGGGGCGATGTCTCGCTGTTGATCGGGTTCGATCCGCATCACCGGGTGCAGCGCGCACTCAAGGACAGCGGCCTCGACGGCCACGAAGTGGCGCGCGCCGAGCCGCGTGTCTTGCTGCGCATCGAGGGCTTCCTTGGCTTGGACGATCCTCGCGTGGGCGCGCTGACACGCTATGGGCTCGAAAGCGTGCGCGTTCTCGGCGCCTATGCGCGTATCTGACGCGATGATTTTCGACCGCATCGCCATACTCGGCGCTGGTCTGATCGGGGCGTCGATTGCGCTGGCGGCGCGCGCGTCCAATGCGGCGGGAGCGGTGGCGCTCTTTGATCACGATGGCGATGTGCGCAAGCGCGCGCGCGCGCTGGGCCTGGGCGAGGTGTGCGACGATGCGTCTAGCGCCGTCGCTGGCGCGGACTTGGTGGTGCTCGCGGTGCCCGTTGGGGCGATGGGGGCGGCGCTGGCCGCTTGCGCGGGAGCGCTGAAGTCAGGCGCAATCGTCACCGATGTCGGCTCGGTGAAAGGCGCGGTGATCGAAGCGCTGCGCGCGGTCTTGCCCGCGGACGCTTTTCTTGTGCCCGGTCACCCGATCGCCGGCACCGAACATTCCGGCCCCGAGGCAGGATTCGCCGCTTTGTTCAAAAGCCGCTGGCATATCCTGACTCCGCTTGCCGACGAGCGCCGCGAATACGCAGATGCTGTCAATCGGCTGGAAGCGTTCTGGCGCGCGCTGGGCGCGGAGGTGGAGCGCATGGACGCATCGCGCCATGACGTGGTGCTCGCCGTGACCAGCCATTTGCCGCACCTGATCGCGTTCAATATCGTCGCGATGGCCGAAGACCTCGAGAGCGTCACCGAGAGCGAGGTAGTGAAATATTCCGCATCCGGTTTCCGCGATTTCACCCGCATCGCTGCCTCCGACCCCACCATGTGGCGCGACGTATTCTTACACAACCGCGAAGCGGTGCTGGAAGTGCTGGGGCGATTCTCGGAGGATTTGGCGGCGTTGCAGCGAGCCATACGCTGGGGCGACGGCGACACGCTCTACGACCTATTCGACCGCGCCCGCCGCATGCGCCGCGAAGTCATCGAGGCCGGACAAGACACGCCCACGCCGAATTGGGGACGGGACACGTGATAGAAACCGCGCGAAGGGGCTGATTCGGCGAAATCATCATGTACAGCTCCGCCATTCCGGGGCACGCGGAGCGTGAGCCCGGAACCCAGGGGATCGTAGAGCGCCCTTGGTTGCCCTTGGATTCCGGGTTCCGCCTGCGGCGGCCCCGGAATGACGGCGTTCGGAAACACGAGATCCTTAACGTCCGCTGGCGAATACCCTAACACGCCACGTTGTGAATCGGGCGCGGGTGTGGTTCGAGTGACGTCATGACAAACGATATTTCCCGAGCGCTCAGGCGCGTGAAACCCTCGGCCACCATGGCCATGAGCTCAAAGGCGCGCGTGCTCAAGGCGCAGGGCAAGAATTGCATCGCGCTCTCGGCAGGTGAGCCCGATTTCGACACGCCGGAGAACATCAAGCAAGCCGCAATCCGCGCGCTGCGCGAGGGCAAGACCAAATATACCGACGTCGACGGCATCCCGGAACTGAAGGACGCCATCGTCACCAAGTTCAAGCGCGAGAATGGGCTTGAGTATAAGCGCAGCCAAGTAAACGTCTCGCCCGGCGGCAAGCCGGTGATTTTCAACGCCTTCATGGCCACGCTCAATCCGGGTGACGAAGTGGTGATCCCCACGCCCTATTGGGTGAGCTATCCCGACATGGCTTTGCTTTGCGGTGGAACGCCGGTGTTCGCCGAAACCCGGATCGAGGACGGCTTCAAGCTGCGTCCGGACATGCTGGCCAAAGCGATTACGCCGCACACCAAGTGGCTGCTCCTGAACTCGCCGTCCAATCCATCGGGAGCGGCCTACACGCGCGAGGAGTTGAAGGCGCTTGCCGCGGTGTTGCTCGATTTCCCGCACGTGCACGTGCTGACCGACGACATGTACGAGCACTTGACCTACGGCGACTTCTTGTTCTCGACCATCGCGCAAGTCGAGCATCGCCTCTACGAACGCACGCTGACAATGAACGGCGTGTCGAAGGCCTACGCGATGACCGGCTGGCGCATCGGCTACGCGGCGGGACCGGAATGGCTGATCAAGGCGATGGCCAACGTCATGAGCCAGACCACTTCGAACCCATGCTCGATCTCGCAATGGGCAAGCGTGGAAGCTTTGAACGGCCCGCAGGACTTCATTCCGAAGCACAAGAAATTGTTCGAAGGCCGCCGCGATCTGGTGGTCTCGATGCTGAACCAGGCGCAAGGGCTGAAATGCCCGACGCCGGAGGGGGCGTTTTACGTCTATCCCTCCTGCGCGGGGCTGATCGGCAAGAAAACGCCGGCGGGGAAGGTCATCGATAGCGACGAGACGTTTGCGCTGGAGCTGCTGGACGCGGAATGCGTCGCGGTCGTGCATGGAACCGCGTTCGGGCTCGGGCCGGCGTTCCGGATTTCGTACGCGACGTCGAACGTGGCGCTGGAGGACGCATGCACGCGGATACAGCGGTTTTGCGGGAGCCTCACTTAGGGCAAGGCTACGCGCACCATCGGAGCGAGAGGCAAGATAGACCTGCATCGACCTTGGCAATCTCGCCGGTCGGCAAAGGGACAATCCGATAGCCGAGGTTCGCCAGCATTTCAGCCGTGCGCGGATAGGCGTCGCTGACAAGCAGACGATCGTTGACGCGCACCGCGTTTGCGGCGGCTTCCTCGCCTTCGGGGACCAGCACTACGCGAAAGCCCTCGAATACGCCCGCCGCCGCCAGCCGCGCCGTCGATAGGATCGACGCTTCATCCAGCAGCGCGCAATCGCTTTTTAAGTGTAGCACGCCGTGCGGCGTCGTCACGGCGCGTCCGACCATGCCAATGGCGCCGAGCGATGAAACGAGCGAATCCGCGCCAAGCGCATTCGTACGCTCAGATTTGCCAACGAAGACGCAGCCCGGCGTGACCAGCACGTCGCCGCCATCGACAAAACCATCGCCGAGTTGCATCACGCGGTCGAAGCGGCGCTGCAATACCGGGGCAATCTCCGCGGCCTCACCGCCCCTGGTTGACGCCCCGGGTTTCAGAACGATTGCTGTTCCCCTGAAAACCAGCGCCGTGTCTTCGACGAACACCGAATCCGGGAAGCGCTCGAGTGCGGGAAGCGTCTCAACCGAGAGGCCCGCCTCCTCAAGCGCGCGTATGTAGGCGGCGTGCTCTTCCTTGACGCCCTCGATGCTTGGAGGGCCAACGTCCATCTGGCGGAGGCCATCGACGATCGAGTTTGCCGGCGTGCGAACAATGGCGTTGGTGAACTCAAACACCTGCATCGAGATCTGGCTCCATTTCAGATGTTGTTCCTAAGCGTGGCAGGGCGTTTAGCTTTCCAACCCAAACCGCAGCCCCGCCTTCTCCTGCAGCCGCGCGATCAGCGCTTCGCCCATTGCGGCCGCTGGCGTCCATATCCCGCCCGGCGTGGTCGCGCGCGGCGTGTCCTTCAAGCACAGCGCCGCTTCCGTGATCATCTTCGAGGTGGAGCCGTAGCCGGGGTCTTTATCGCCGGAGACGACCGCGCGTAGCGTGCGCTGGTCGTTCGCGCCCGCGCCCATGTCCCCTACGTACAACACCTCGTACGAGCCGCTTTCGCGTTCTTCTTTCGATGGCCCTTGCCCCGGCTTCGGCAAAGCGAAACGCCGCAGCAGCGCCCGCGTCGGAGCGAACGCCAGAAGCGCCATCTGCATTTTCATCGCATTGGCCGCGGCTTTGGCTCGCTTTTCGCCGTTCTCGCCTTCGCCCATCAGCTGCATCTCGTCATAGTTAAAATCGCGACCGTAGCGATAATTACTGAGTGCGTTGCTGCGGTGGACGTTTTTGGTGTTGATCGCGGCCATGATGAACGGCGTGGACCAGCCGATGCCTTCATCGTGCACCACGGAATCGCCGCGCGGCTGGCGCACGCCGGGGGAGGTAGGCACGAGCGCATAGGGATTGGTCATGATCTTGGCGATGCTCGGATCGCGCCGGCCCGCCTCCAACGTCGCGAGCATGCTCGCTAGCGTGCCGCCGGAGAAGCCTCCCTTCATCGTGCGCACACGCCCGCGTACCCGCGAAAAGGGTTGGCCAAACCGCTCCATCGCCTGCTGCTGCAGATAGAACACGCCGCAATCGAACGGAATCGAATCGAAGCCGCAGGAGAACGCGATGCGGGCGCCCGAGGCTTTCGCGGCGCCCTCGTAACGCGCGATCATTTGCGCCATCCAGGCGGGCTCGCCGCAGAGATCGACATAATCGGTCCCAGCTCGCGCGCACGCGGCCACTAGGGGCTCGCCGTAGAGTTGATAAGGGCCGACGGTGGTGAGGATTACGCTGGCACGCTGCGCCAGCGCTTCGATCGAGGCGGGATCGCTCGCATTGGCCGCGAGCGCGGGGAGGGTCGCCGGCGCGCCAAGCCCGGCCATCACCGCCGCGAGCTTCTCGGCATCCCGACCGGCCACCGCCCAGCGCACCGCGCCTGACGCGCCGTAAACCTTGAGCAGATATTCTGCGACCAACCGCCCGGTGAAGCCGCTTGCGCCATAGACGATTAGATCGAATTCCTTTTGACTCATGTGCGTACTATGGACGCCGCCGCGATTGCCGGCAATGTCAGCGCTGCCCGGTGGAGACGCTGGCGGTTCTCAAGGATGCAATGCCCCCTCTCGCCGTCGCGGCCGCGCTAACCTCCGCATTGATCCACGCCAGCTGGAATGCGGTGCTCAAGGGCGGGCGCGATCGCCTTGTCGATAGTTTCTTGATCGCGGTGGGCGGTCTTGGCGTAGGGGCGGTTATCGTCGCGTTGCTGGGCGTGCCCCGCGCCGAAGCTTGGCCCTTTATCGCCGTCTCGGTCGCTATTCACATGCTGTATTGGCTGACCTTGTTCAAAAGCTACGATCTCGGCGATCTCTCCCACATCTACACGCTCGCGCGCGGTTCGGCGCCGTTGCTGGTGGCGCTAGGCGCGGCGCTGATCGCGCACGAAATCCCGCCGCCGCTGAAAGCGCTTGGTGTGGCGCTGGTGTCGGGCGGGGTGCTCGCGGTGGGGGCGAGCCCACGCGCGCCGCTGCGCGCGACCTTGTGGGCCTTGAGCTGTGGGCTCACGATCGCCGCGTATTCGCTAGTCGATGCGCTCGGTGCGCGGGCAGGGGGGAATGCGCTGCAATATCTTGGCTGGCAAATGACGCTGCAATCGGCGCCGATGATGGCGTTTGCGATGTGGCGGCGCGGCCGAGGGTTGTTCGCGGACGCTGCAGTTGCGCCTTGGCGGGGGATCGCCATCGGCGTGGCGAGTTTTGGCGGTTACGGCCTGGTGCTGTGGGCGCAGACCTTCGCGCCGATAGCGCAGGTGACGGCGTTGCGGGAGACGTCGGTGGTTTGGGGCGCGCTGATCGCTTTTGCGCTGCTGGGCGAGCAGCTAGGCTTGCGCCGCTGGCTTGGCGCGCTGGTGGTGGCGCTTGGCGCTGGCCTGATTGCTTTTGGCTGAGTAGAAGCGTGGAAATGGGCGATCTCCACATCATTCGCATCGAGGACGCGAAGGCTTTGGTCCGCGTCGGCGTGCCCGAGCCAGAACGCGCCAACCCGCAGCAGGTGCTGGTTTCGGTGACGCTCGCGCTCGCCGATCCGCCCGATTACCTCCGCAACGACCGTATCGCCGCGACCGTGGATTATGACCGCATCATCCATTTCATCCGCGACGATCTCGGCGCGCCGGCGCATCTCATCGAAACGCTTGCCGACCGCGTCGCCGGCCATTGCCTTTCCCTCTCGCCGCGCGCGCGCTGGGTGGAAGTAAACGTGAAGAAGCCCTCCGTGCTGGCGGGAGATGGACTGGCGTCCGTGACGATACGGCGGGAAAAGCCATGAACCACGCCCTCGTCACCGGCGGCGCGCAGCGCCTGGGCCGCGCTGTCGCGCTCGAACTGGCGCGCGTGGGTTGGGGGGTGGTTGTACACCATCGCGCTTCCGCCGAAGCGGCGAGTAATCTGATCGCCGAGATCGCCGCGCTTGGCGGGCGTGCAGTCGGCGTGCAGGCCGACCTCGATGACAAACCTGCACGCCACGGCCTCGTCACGCATGCAACGCAGCAGGCCGGCGCGCCGTTGACCGCCCTGGTGAATTGCGCGGCGATGTTCGAGTACGACACGATGGATACGCTGTCCGAGGAGGCGCTGCAGCGCCACATCGCGCTCAACGCGTTCACGCCGTCGCTGCTGGCGCGCGAGTTCGCCGAGGCGCTGCCGGAAGGGGAGAACGGCGCGATTGTGAACTTCCTCGACTTCAAGCTAGCGAGTCCGTATCCGGATCATTTCTCCTACACGCTGTCGAAATACGCGCTTGCCGGCGCCACCGAATTGCTCGCGCGTGCGCTTGCGCCCCGCGTGCGGGTGAATGCGGTGGCGCCCGGTTATGTGCTGCCCGCGCCGGGGCAGTCGCAAGCTGATTTCGAACGGCTGCACAACGATACCCCCTTGAACAGCGGCCCCACGCCCGAAGATGTAGCGCGTGCTGCGCGATTCTTGATCGAGAGCCCCGCCATCACCGGGCAGACCATTTACGTCGATAGCGGTCGCCGTTTCCGCAGCTATGAACGCGACATGGGCTTTATGTAGCCGGGTGCGGCATCCTTCAGAATTCGTTGATGGCGGCTGCGCCGCTCGGTCGCGGTCCCCCTTGATCTGACTCAAATCGCAAAGCTGACGCCGACGTCAGAATTGTTTTTGTACAGATCACCAGAAAGGGGAAAACATGCGAGTTGTTGTTAGTGTCGCGGGCGCTGTGTTGGGCGCGGCGTTGGTGTTTGCTGCTCCCGCGCATGCGGGGGTGCTCGGCGACGTGCAGATCAAAGTCGGCGTCTCCGGCGTGCTACCGAACGAAAGCGCCGACACCAGCATCGGGGGCGATATCGACATTTCCGATGAATGGGTCCCCTCGCTGCAACTGGAGTATTTCTTCACCGACAGCATCTCGGCGGAGCTGCTCTGCTGCGTGGCCACCCATGACGTGGCTGCGGTGAATACGGCAGCGGGTGAAGTCGACCTCGGCGAGGTTACGCATTTTCCGCCGACGGTGACGCTAAAATACCGGTGGACCAATTTCGGCGCCGTCGAGCCATACGTCGGCGCTGGCGTGAACTACACCGCCTTCATCGACGACGAGACCCCGCCTAGCCCCCCCGGGCCGGTCAATGGCGTCGGTTACGATCAGAGCTTCGGCCCGGCGCTGCAGGTCGGCTTCGACTATCGCTTCAACGACCACTGGGCGTTGAGCATCGACGCGCGCCGGCTTTGGATCAACACCGATGTCAACATCGACACCGATCTCGGCCTGGTCACCGCTGATGTCGATATCGATCCGTGGGTGGTCTCGGCTGCGATCGGGTATCGGTTTTGAGGAATGCGCGTCGGGCGGTCATGCCGCCCGGCGTGGCGCTGCTCACCTCACCATCCGGCGCATCCCCGCATGTGCGGCGTGGCAGAGCGCTACGCCTAGCGCATCGGCGGCGTCGGCGCTCACATCCCCGGCTGTCGGCAGCAGGCGGCGCACCATGAAGGCGATCTGGTTTTTGTCGGCGCCGCCCGAGCCGACAACGGCTTTCTTTATCGTTGCCGGCGAATATTCGGCGACGACAACCCCGCGCCGCGCCGCCGCCGCCAGCGCCACGCCGCGCGCTTGTCCAAGTGCAAGCGCGGCGCGGGCGTTGTTGTTGACGTAGGTCTCCTCCACTGCGACTTCGTTAGGCTGGTGCGCATCGAGCACTTCGCCTAAGTGCTCGAACAAGCACAGCAGGCGCGAGGCCAATTGCTGGCGCGGCGCCGGCGCGATCACGCCATGAGCGAGGTAGGAAAGCCGCGCGCCTTCGCTCGCCACCAAGCCCCAGCCGCACCGATTGAGGCCAGGATCGATCCCCATGATCACCACCGCTTTCATCTGCGTACTCCCAAACCTTGGCGCGCGGCGCGCGCATCCAGGGCCAGCCGCGCCGCGACCGCCACATAGATGATCCAGAACAAATTGTTGGCCTGCAGCGTGTGGCTCTCGGACAACGTGTAGAGCGCAAAAACCGCGAGCAGCGCCGGCGCCCACAATCCCGCGTCGGCGCGGCCAAGCGCGCCGATGCCGCGCATCAAGGTCGCGCCTAATTGCAACGCAAACACTGCCACCCCAACCCGTCCCAGCCCCAGCGACAATTCCAGCCAGCTCGAATGCGCGGAGGCGACCTTCCAGCCCACGGCCTCGCGCACCCAATAGGCCGGTCCAAATTCCGGCAGCCAGAACGCGTAATAGCCGTAGCCAAACCAAGGCTGTGCGCTCACCGCCGGCGCCGCCGCTTGCCAGATATCTGTACGCCCGGTCAGCGTGAGATCGCGCCCGAGCAAGTCGACAAATAGCTCCGGCGCCAACGCCAAAGCGCCGGCGCCGAGGACGAGAACGGCCGCAAGCCCCCCGAGCGCGGCGACGGCCGCAACCGGCCCGCGGCGCGCCAATCTCGCAACACCCATGACCCCAAGCCCGAGCAGAACCGCGACCAAGGCGGTCATCGATGTTGATAACAGCACAAGCGCAAACGCCGCCAGCGCCGCCAGCGTCCAGAGCTTGCGTCGAGGCGGCGCAACCATGGCGGCGGCGGCGCAGACGCCAACGCCGAGCGCCATGATGCCGCCGAGCGAGTTCTTGTGGGTCCAAAGGCCGGACCAGGCGCCGGGGTGTTCGGCGACCATGCGCCCGATGCTAGGCGCCAGGATCGCGAGCGCGAACGAACCGGCGATCAAGGCGACAAAGCCGCCTGCCAGGACCTCCACGAGCTCCCGCCAAGAATAGCGCCACGCCAGGTAGAACGCGAACAGCATGGTGAGGCCAAGCCATGCTGATCGACGCAGTGTCGCGCTCGAGTCGATCGACCAGAGCGTGGAAGCGAGCGCCAAGGCAAATAGGGCGAGCAGCAATGGCGCGCTGCGCAATGCCGCCCAAGCTTGCGCCCGATCGCGCCACGCCGCGAACCCGAGGAACGCGTAGACTGGCAGGAAGAACAATCGCGCATAGCCGGGCGGTTCGACCGCGCCTTGCGCCTGGGCGATCGCGGCAAACAAGGGCTCTGAAAATTGCGCGAGGCAAAGTGCGGCGGCCGTGGGCTCCCATCGCGCCGGGGCGGCGATTGCGCCGCGCGCTGAAGCATGGTCGGCGACCGCTAGCGTCATATGCCAAGGCGATGCCCCCAAACCCTTGCCAAAGCGCTAAGAGGCGCCCAGCATGGGCGAAACAATCCTTGGAATGTGGGGTCCCCATGTCGTTACGCTCCGCCACCCTCGCGGCGCTGTTTATCTTCGCCCTAGCCGGCGCGGCGGGTGCACAAACACCGAGCCCGGCAGAGCAAGCGCGCGCGCTCGATATCTATCGAACGGTCGTTTCGCTCGATTCGTCGGTCGAAGGCGGACAAACCCCGGCGCTCGCGGCCGGCTTGGCCGAAAGATTCCGCGCGGTGGGCTTCCCCGCCGAGGACGTACATGTTCTGCCCCACGGCGCCACCGCATCGTTGCTGGTGCGCTATCGCGGCGCCGGGGCAGGCGGGCGTCCGATCCTGTTCCTCGCGCATATGGATGTCGTGCCGGCGCGACGGGCCGATTGGGAGCGCGACCCGTTTACCTTGATCGAGGAGAACGGGTTCTACTTCGGCCGGGGTTCGCTCGACAACAAGTCGGGCGTCGCGTTGATCGCCGCCACGTTCCTGCAAATGCGCGCTGAGGGCTTCGTTCCCAC
Source organism: Terricaulis sp. (assembly GCA_040080225.1). Taxonomy (GTDB): domain Bacteria; phylum Pseudomonadota; class Alphaproteobacteria; order Caulobacterales; family Aquidulcibacteraceae; genus Vitreimonas. The sequence continues at coordinate 3,866 of JBEBIU010000013.1, read as the reverse complement.
GCGCGATCTCATTATCTGGTTTTCCGGCGACGAGGAAACTTCGGGAGACACCACTGCGGAGCTGCTCCGCGATCATCGCGGACTGATCGGCGATGCGGAGTTCGCGCTCAATTCCGATGCTGGCGGGGGCCTATTGTCAACCGAAGGCGAACCACGCGCGTATTTCCTGCAGACCGCCGAGAAAACCTATGCCGATTTCACGCTGACCGCGCGCAACCTAGGCGGCCATTCCTCGCTGCCGCGCGCCGACAACGCCATCTTCGATCTAGTCGACGCGATCAATCGCATCCGCGCGTTTCAGTTTCCGGTAATGTGGAATGACACCACCGTCCAGAGTTTCCGCGCCACCGGCGCCGATGTCGGTGGCGAGGACGGCGCGGCAATGTTGCGCTTCGCCCAGCGCCCGGGAGACCGTCGCGCCGCGGCGCAACTCTCGCGCAACCCAGCTTACGTGGGGCAATTGCGTACGACCTGCGTTCCCACCATGCTCGGCGGCGGCCATGCACCCAACGCGCTGCCGCAATCGGCGACCGCGAACGTGAATTGCCGCATCTTCCCAGGAGTCACGGTCGGCGATGTGCAAGCCGAACTACAGCGCCTCGCCGGCGCGTCGGTCGCAGTGAGCCTGGCTGGGCCATCCAACGCCAGCGACGCCTCGCCGCTGCGTGACGACGTGATCGCCGCGCTGACAAGAGCCGTGCACGCCAATTACCCCAATGTTCCGGTGACGCCCTCGATGTCGGCGGGCGCCACCGATGGTCTGTTTTTCCGCGCCGCCGGTATTCCAACTTATGGCGTCGCCGAGGTGTTCATGCGCGAGGAGGACGAATTCTCCCACGGCCTCAACGAGCGCAATCCGGTGCAGAGCTTCACTAACGGGCTGACCCATTGGCGGATATTGATCATGACCTTGGCCGGGCCGACCTAGCGCGGCTTGTTCGCGCTGCCGTAGCGCGATAAGAGCGCAGTGTTGGGGGATGGATATGAGCTTTTGGCAGACGCTGTTTCGGGTAATATTCGGCAAACCCGCCTCTGCTCGCAAGCCGCCGGGACGGCCGCGATCTCCGCCGCGCACCGCTCCGCCGCCGCGGCAACCGGAAGCGCCGAGCGCCGCGCCCGCTGCGCCGGCGACTCCCCCGCCGCCGCAACCTGAGGCAGCGCCGCCGCAAGCCAGTGATTCTACGCCAGAGCAGCCCGCGCCAACGCAAACAGAGGCGGCGCCGCCGCCGGTGAGCGAGCCTGCGCCTGCGGCGGAACATCCCGCGCCAACGCAAGCAGAGGCTGCCCCGCCGCCAGCACAAGAACCAGGGCCCGCTCCGCCGGCCGCAGCGCCAACGCCGGAACCTGCGTCGGTGCAAGAGGCGCCGCCGGCGCCCGCCGCCGAGGCGCCGGCAGCGCCTGCCGCCACCCATGAAGCGTCGCCCGCGGCAGCGATGATCGAGCTTGGTTGCGTAGACGCCGATGTCAGCGATGAAGCCTGCGCAGCCTATCTTGGCATTGTCGAACGCACGACGCGCCTTGCCTTGTCCGATGTCGCCAACACGCTCGACAAGGTAGCAACCAAACGCATGCTACCGCTGTCTCCCGGCGCTATGAGCGTGGCCCAAGTGCAGGAAAACCTGAAGACGTTGGGTTTCTTTCCAGGCGGGGAGGCCGACGGCATATGCGGCTATCGCACTCATTCGGCGATACGCCTGTTCCAGGAATATGTACGCTCGGTGGAGAAGCAGGCTTGCGTCCCCGACGGGCGCTTTGGCCCGAAGACGCAAGCGCACCTGCAGCGTTGGCTTGATTCAGGGGCACGTCCCGATTGGTCGCCGCACGCGGGCGAGTACGAAGCCTGGCTGGGCTTGCTCGAAGCCGCCAAGCAGAAATATCTCGCTCAGCCCGGGCCGGTGCTGGAGAAGGTCAACGCCTTCGCTGGCGCCAGCGACACGCGAAAAGTACAAGATTGGGATTTCGCCGGACCAGGAAATATCCACCTTGTCGGCCTGCGGCGCAACGAGGCCAACAACAAGTTCGACGACGTGTTCGTGCTGTTGATGAAGGGATTGGTGTTCAAATTCCAGGGCAGCACCGAGCCCGGCGCGAGCGAACACCCCGAAGGTCCCCCGCATCTGGCGCCCGGGCAGCACAATTATCATTTCGGCTGGCACAAACGCAGCTATCTCGCGCTGCGACCGCAAAACGCGGGCGTGCTGATCGCGCGCGCTGGCGCCGACAAACGCCTCGATGAAGCCGATTGGGAAAAAGGGCTGCGGCCGGAGCCGACGATCAACATCCATTGGGGCGGACGCGGCATGGGCCGTGACGTCAATCATTGGTCGGAGGGTTGCCAGGTCATCAACGGCGAAGTGTACGTCAATCCCGCGGGCGAAATGATCAGCTGCAGCGCCTTCGCCGCGACGTCGCCAAGCGAAGCTGCAACCCGTCACGACAAAACTCGCGGCGCCTACAATCTGCTTGTCGATCTGGTGACCGCGCTTTCGGGCGACATGCCAAGCAATACGGTCAAGTACACGCTGTTGACCGAACCGGACCTCGACCTCGCGCCGTCGCTGAAGCAAAGCCTCGCCGAGTCCCGCGAGCGGCTGCTGCAGAAGATTTAGCGCGGCGTGGGAGGATACCCGCGCCTAAGGTTGCGGAAAAGTGATGACCGACCCTCTCCGTCGCCGCTAAGATGGAGTCGATCGGGAGAATATCATGCTGCGGCGATTCGCGGAGTTCGACTGGACTCACCTTGCAGAGCCATGGGCTAATGGGTCCTTTCCGTGGGATTTCGATCTCGTCCAGCCCCGCGCGCGCGACCCCCAATATCAGCTGCTGCCAACATCGGGGATCGCCGCCAACGGCAAACCGATCCTGGATTGGGTCGGCGCCGCGGCCCAGATCACGCGCGAAAGCGACGGCTGGAGCGTCATTTTGGGCGCCGGGACTTCGGTTACTTACGCCTATCGCTTGGCCGCGCCAGCGATTATGCCCGAAGGCACCTCCGGTTTCTCACAGTTTTCCGCCGCCCAGATTGCGGCGACGGAAACCGCAATCGCGCTTTGGGAGAGCGTCGCCAATGTTGACTTCGTACGCGTGGGCGCGGGCTACGCAAATAACGCGACTATTCTATTTGGGAATTATTTCGCAGGTGCGCCGGATGCGTCGGCGTTCGCCTTCTTTCCCGGATCGAGAGCAGCTGGTTCCGTAGACGGCGATGTGTGGGTCAATATCAGCCTTGCGACCAATCTGGATCTGAGCTTGGGTGCGTTCGGGCTGCAAATCCTTGCCCACGAGATCGGACACGCCATCGGCCTCAGCCATCCGGGCGATTACAATGGCGGTGCGCCGACCTATGAACTGAGCGCCTCCTATTGGCAGGACTCGCGCGCATTTACGATCATGAGCTATTTCGGCTCACCGAACGTGGGCGGCAATCTGCCCGGGTTTTCCGCCGGACCACAATTGCACGATATCGCGGCGGTGCAGCGGCTTTACGGTGCAAACGTCAACACGCGCGTCGGCGACACGATCTACGGGTTCAATTCAAATACTGGGCTCGCGCACTATTCGATCAGTTCCGCGACCCAAGGCGTCGTGTTTGCGATCTGGGACGGAGGCGGGAACGACACCCTCGACCTCTCCGGCTATAGCGAAAACGCCGACATCGATCTGCGCGAGGAGAGCCATAGCAGCGCGGGACCGACGCCGGACAACGGCCCAGCGACCTTCAACATGTCTATCGCGCGCGGCGCCGTGATCGAGAACGGGATCGGCGGCGCCGGCGACGACACGCTCACTGGCAACGATGTTGCGAACCGGCTGGAGGGTCGCGCGGGCATCGACACGCTGATCGGGGGGGGTGGAACCGATACGCT
>JBEBIU010000118.1:0-8786 GCA_040080225.1 Terricaulis sp. | reverse complement strand
GGGGCAGGGGGTGAGGGGCGTTCCAACGCACCGACATTTGGCGTGTCGGCCCGCCCCTCATCCGGCGCGCTCGCGCGCGCCACCTTCTCCGCGAGGGAGAAGGGATCGCGCCTGCGCCAGGACCAATCGCCCAGCATCCACGGCGCATACCACGGCGCGCGCGGTCGCCGCTCCGGCGCGGGATCCCAGCCGCTTCCGCCCCACGGGTGGCAGCGGCACAGCCGCGCGCCGGCCATCCACGCGCCTGCCCAAGCGCCATGCGCGCGGACGCAATCGGCGGCATAGGACGAGCAGGTCGGCAGATAGCGGCACTCGCGCCCGATCAAGGGCGAGAGCGTCCATTTATAGATTTGGATGAGGCCAAGAAGACCCCGTGCTGGAAGGCTCGGCGACATGGAAATTCAGGGGTTGGTTGGAGGGACAAGGACCGGGCCAAACGTCAGCCGCCGCGGCGCGCCCGATCCCGCGCCGCCGGCTTTAGCAGGTAGTGCTCGTCAACCGAAACATCATGGGCGCCTTATAGCGGCGTTCCAAATCGAACGCCAGCGCAGAGCGCGAAAACGGCAAATCCGTGCTACACTGCGCCCATGTTCGCGCCCCGCCTTGACATCCTGCCGACGCCGCAGCGCCGGCTATGGGACGAACTGAGTTCACTGCCTCCGACCTTCACCCTCTATGGCGGTACCGCGATCGCGCTTCACCTGGGACACCGCCTCTCCCTTGATTTCGATTTCTTCTCAAGCGCGGGCTTCGATCCGCGCGTCCTTGCCGCGGAACTGCCGTTCCTGCGCGACGCGGCGGTAACGCAAATCGAGCCCCAAACGCTCAGCGTCGTCATCGACCGAGACGGACCTGTGAAGCTGTCGTTTTTCGGTTTGCCAGATTTCCCTCGGCTGGCGCCGCGCCACCTGGCGTCCAACAATGTCCACGTCGCTGCCCTGCTCGACTTGGCCGGGACCAAGGCATCGGTGGTGCAAGTGCGCGCTGAAGCTAAGGATTATCTCGATCTGGATGCACTGCTCAGCGCCGGTTTGGACCTGCCGCATGCGCTCGCCGCTGGACGCGCGCTTTATCGCGAAGGGTTTGCGCCGCAAGCGACGCTGAAAGCGCTCAGCTATTTCGCCGACGGCGATCTAGCGACGTTGTCCGAGGCAGTCCGCGAGCGTCTGATCGCGGCGGTGCGCGCCGTCGATCTCGACCGATTGCCAGTCGTTGAGCCGATGGCGCCGACACAATGAAGCTACCACTCACAGACGCCATGAAGGCGGTCGCCCGGCGCGTGATCTGGTTTGAGCAACCGGAAAAAGCGCTGAGCGATCCCGCGCGCTTCATCGCCTACGCCATGCGCTACGCCACGCACGAGGACATGAAAGCGATCCGCACCCATTTGAGCGACGAGGAGTTCCGCGGCGCCATAGATTGCGCGCCGCCCGGCATCGTCGATCCGCGCTCGTGGGCCTACTGGAACCTGATGCTCGGCCGTTCGCCGCCGCCGCCCATGCCGGTGCGCGCATTCACGGAATCATAGCCCCTCAACCGCCGCCGTCATATCCGCCAACGCCGGCGTGCAGCGCACTTGCGCGAACGCCCCCCAGCAATCGGCGATGGCGCGGCCGTCGAGCCTGATCGTGTAGCGCGTGGCGACGTAATAATCCTCGTAGGCGTCGGTGTAGTTTGCGTCCGCGTCCCCATTCAAACTCGCCATGCTTGCCTCGATCAGGGCATCGAGATCGCCTTCGGCGATGGCGCGCTCCTGCGCTTCGCTGCGGTCGATAGCCTCGGTTGCTCCCGGCGCTTGAGTGAATACGGTGCGCGCGGCTTCGCGGTGCTGCGCCTCCGTTGGCTTGGTGAAATAGCCGGCGACGCCGGCGAGGATCAGCAAGAGAAACAAGAACCGGAACATGGGGGGCCTTCAATCCAATGGTGCGTTTTCAAGTTCGTCGGCGAGCATTTGCATGTCGTACACGTCCCGCAGCGCAACGCGAATGATCGCCGCACTGACGGTGACGGCGCGGTTCAGCTCTCCATCGTAGAAATATTCGCCGCCATTGGAATGCATATTGCCGTCGAACATGACGCCAATAACGCGCCCGTCGCGGCCGAGCAGCGGCGAGCCTGAATTTCCTCCGGTTATGTCGTTGGAGGAAGTCAGATTAAATATCGTATCCGAATTGAGTTGCGCCTGAGCCTCGATCCAGGGCGGCGATAACTCATAGGGCGCGGCGCCGCTCGCGCGCTCGTAGAGGCCACCAACGCGAGTGAACGGCGCGATTGCGGCCCCGCCGGGCTCGGTCCAACCCAAGATGCGCCCGTAGGAGAGGCGCGGGCTGAAACTAGCCTCGGGATAATGCTCTTCCCCGAAAGAGCGGAAACGCGCGCGCGCGATCAGCTCCTGCGCCAATGCGACTGGACGCTCCACCTCCGCCTGAAACCGCGCACGCACCGCGCGGGCATCGCCATCCCAGGCGCGAACGAACGCGATCATCGGATCTTCGCTCGCAGCGACAACGTCGGCGCCGCCGGCCCAGAGGCTCATGCGGTATGCGGGATCGGCCAAATTCGATCCCGCGAGCCGAGCCGCAAGCGCCGCAGGGCCTTCACCACCGAGTACGCGCTGCGCTAACGCCTCGTCACCCAGGCGCTCGTGCAGTTTCGACAACCAGATTTCGAGATTGAGTCGCTCGAACGAACCCGCCACGGGTCTTGTCGCGCGCAGATTGTTGACGACACCCCCGATGCGCGCGTCGCTGTAGCGCGCCATGCGTTCGGAATCGGGCTTTGCGCGCTCGGCGGCGCCGCGCACGATATCGCGCGCCCAAAGAAACAAGTCGGAACGCTGGCCGGCGCCCGCTTCCAGCAATTGGTGTTGCGCGTAAAAGCCAGCATATGTCCGCTGCGCGCGCGCGATCACGCCCCAGGAATCCCCGACTTCGCGCGCCGACGCGCGATTGCGCTGCACCCGCGCCTGCAAGTCCGCTTCCTGCGCGGCGACGCGCGCCAGGCTCATTGTATTGGCGAGCGCCAGCCGACGTCCGGCGAGCACCTGGATCGAGTTCTCGACGCCCTGCAAAACGCCCGCCGCGAGTCGCGCCTGATCGGCGCCGGCGTCTGCATAAGCTAGATAACGCGCGCGCAATTCCTGCAACAGCGAAAGCCGCCAGGGCAGAGTCACATTCCTCTCGAACGCAAGCTCAGCGACCGTGCGCAGTCGCGAAGTGGCGCCGGGATTGCCAGCAGAAAGCACGATCTCCCCCTCCGCCGCAGGCGTGAAGCGCAGCGAGAGGTGGCGCGGCGTTCGCGCCGGCAAGCCATCTTGGTAGAGGCGCAGAAACGCGAAATCGATGCAATAACGGGGAAAGCTGAAATTGTCGGAATCGCCGCCAAAAGCGGCCATCGCCCGCTCTGGCGCGAACGCCAAGCGCACGTCGTCAAAGCGGCGATACGTGTACAAGCCGTAGCGTCCGCCCTGATAGAGCGTCACGACTTCGCACCAAACCGGGCCAGTGGTGCATTCCTCCTGGATGCGCGCGATCTCGCTGTCGCGCGCGCGCGCGAACCCCTCTGCCGCAATTGCCGCTGAGGCGGCATCGATGCGCGCGGTCACGTCGGAGACCGAGAGCAGCAGCGAGACGCTCAAATTGGGACAGCGGCGTTCCTCGGCGCGCGCGGGCGCCCTGAAACCGGCTTCGATGTAGTTGGCTTCCGCGCTCGAAAGCGCGCCGATGCAGGATATGACGCAATGATGATTGGTGAGGATCAGCCCGTCGGCGCTCACATTTGACGCCGAACAGCCCGGCAGCCGCGCCACGCCGGCCATGGCCGCGTCGAGCCATGCCTGCTCCGGCGCCCAGCCGAGTTCGCGTTCCATGCGCGCGGCCGGGAAGCGGTTGAAGGTCCACATCCCCTCTTCCGCCGCCGAAGGCGCGGTGCAAAGGGCGATCAGCGCAGTAGCGGCAGCACGCAGAAACTGGCGCATCGCGAAACGAATCCTATTTGAACTAGCGCAAGGGAAGCCGAAAAACGCGCGCTATTCCAGCCCCAGTCCGGCCAGCATCTGCGCCTGCACGGCTGGGGAGAGCGCGTCGGCCTTGGCGATAAACGCACGCGCTTCCGATTCTTCCACGCCGCGGATCAGCACATGGGCGTTGTCGTCATCCTCCCCTGGACCGCCTTCGCTGGCGTTTACTTCCACGCTGCGCCCTCCCGCATCGATCGAGACGCGCCCGCCGCCATCCTCCCCGCCGCTATCGGAATCGCCGCTGACCGAGAGATTAATTCCCGGCAAGCGGAGCGAAATAACTTCGCGCTGCTCCCCGGATGAGGGGGCTGGCGCCGCCGCAAGCAGCGCTTGCACTTCAGGCGCCGCCATCAGCGCCGATGCGCCATCCGAGGCTCGCGCCGCCACAACGCGGCCGTCGGGCGAGGTAACCAGGAACACCCGTTCCGCCTCGCTGGCGCGCACCTCAAGCGTGTAGCCTGCGGGGGCGCGCGCCGAATCTTCGCCATCGCCGCCTTCGCTGTTCACATCGACGCAGGCGACGCAAAACAGGGCCAGACCAGCAATCATCATGCGCATGGACGCCTCCATTCAAGCGAGGTAACCCTAGGACTCAGTTGCGCTCGCGTCGAATCCGATCGACGCGATCCAAACATTCACCTCGTTCGCTTGGGCGACTTTCCCGCTCGCACTGGCTACGCGCCTGCTCATCGTAGGCGTCATCCAGCATGGACACGCAACCGCCGAGCCAAACTGCCGCCAAAACCGCAAATGCCAAGCGTTTCATCGCGACACCTCTTTCCGGTTTCATGGAAAGAAGACAGGAATTTCGGCAAATGCGAGGCAGAGCAGCTGCGAAATGCGCCGCTAGCGCGTGCGCTCGAAACGAACCACTTTCTGGTCGCGATCGACATAGGCGACGCGGTAGCCTGCCCCCATCCACGAACGCGCGTGCGAATGGTGGCCTTCGTTATCGTTAGCCCAAAACGCGCGGTGCACAACCGCGCTCTTGGGCAATTGCTTGCCAATAATGGCCTCGATGTCCTCGAAGGTCAGCATCTCCGGGCGGCCACCGCGCCGTTCGAGATGAGATTGCAACGGCTTGTATTTTCGCATGCCACGCGCCTCCCGCCTCGCGCACGGATCGGGTCCGTAACGTTGACTACGGGAACGAAGGGTCGGTGATTTGTGGTGAAAGAAGGGTTACCGCCGATGCCACGCTTGTAGCCGCCGCCCAGAGCCGCGCGGCTCTTAGCCGTTCGCCTCCAATCCTGATTCACAGTGACAACGGTCACGATATTGCACCTTACAAACCAGCCGCTATAAGTGGGGGCGGTAGGTGACCTCCGACGATTGTGTAAGGGTATATTTGTCCCCGCTAGAGGATCGCCCCTTGGAGAGCGAACTCATGCGGTTTCGGCTCATTTACGAAGGCGAACTAAAGCCGAGCCAGCTCGATCCGCTTACCGGCAATCCAGACAAGCTTGCGGAGCACAAACACCACATCCGCCGGGTCTTTCATCACCAGCTTCGGCAGCACTGGGCGACGAACAAGTTTTTGCGAGATCGGAAGGTCAATCGGGATTCGGAGCTATTTCCGTCACCAGGCGAAGACATGGTTGATCTTGGCGAGTGGACAGCGCCGGAACGTTACATTCCTCTCGTTGAGGCGGTTGGGCTTGGCTATCGCGAGTACGGCTACACATTCGTGCCGCTCGTGCTGGAGCGGTTTTCGCTTCGTTGTGCGCTGAAAGTTCTTTTGCTTAAGCGCGACTTTCCTGGCAGCGGCGTTATAAACGCTGGCGACCTTGATAATCGAATAAAAACGCTGATTGACGGCCTTCGCCGCCCGCGAAACGGAAATGAGCTAAGGGGTCCCGATGCAAACCCCCGCTCGGATGAAGTCCCGTTTTTCTGTCTACTAGAGGACGACACTCTCGTCACCGAGCTATCGGTAGAGACCGATACATTGTTGAAGCAGACGACGACTGAAGCGAGCGATCAGCGTTTGGTTCATGCCGTGATTACGGTACAGCTTCAGCCTTACGATGTGACCACGTTCAACTTGGCCTTCGCCTAGCGCTTTGCCTTCTTCGGCTTCGGCAGTATCTGCTTCAGCGCGCGGTCGAACTCAGCTTCGTTCACACCAGCTTTCTTTGCCGCTTCCATGAAGCGCTGCTTTTGCGGCTTTTCATTCGGGTCAGGGGGCTTCTTGGCGGGCATGGGTTTCACTGCGCGGGTGCGGCTGGCGATTCATTGCAGGACACAATGATCTCCGGTTCTACCCGGCGCTCGCCGTACATTGCGTCGGGGCTCGCTGCGATGATCGTTCCACGGTCAATGCTCTGACGGTCAAGTAGGCGATATCCTGTCGGGCAAACGGCGCCCGCCCTCGTCAAACAGGTGTTGATGCCCGGGCAGGTTATCAACCATACGGGAGTGCCATCCGCCAGTTGTAGTCGGTTCGCGAGCGAACCGGAACCACCGATAATCGCTCGCCCTTCTCCGCTTGGCGTGCCGCACGCAGCCAACAGGAAAAGAGTCGCTGTTGTCGCTGTAATCAGCCGCATCGCGCACCTCCATTTCATCACAAAACCCCGCGCTGTGGGACGATTGACTTACACTAAGATGTCTAGCTTTTCGGGATTTATATGCAAGACCCAGCCGCCAGTCTCAAAATCCACGATCAATTGACCCAAACCGATGATGTCACGCCCGACGATCACAGGGCAGAAGCCAGGCAAGTCATCTATTGCGACTTTCCCGAGTTTGACTATGTGGCCGCTTTGGAAGCCAATCGCGCAGCGCGAGATGCCGGCTTTCCGGTTTCTCGCGCCAACTACATCAAATTCTTCGGACCGGTCGATTTCTAACTGAAGCCTCTCCGCCAATTCCCGATGAACCGTGGTGATGTACGCTCCGGTATCGATGAGCGCGCTAACGTAGTCCGATGCCTCATGTGTTGATGCATTCGAGACGGTGACTTGAGCGAGCAAACCAAACTCCAGCATCTCGTCGGCGGCATTGCTGGCGCCCGCGACACGCACGAAATTGGTCATTTCTGCCTCTTTCCTTTGTGTCGCCTCGCCTGCGCCCCGCGTCTCCGCCGCATCCATCGCGCAAGCTGAAAATCCAGATCAGACGGTCCTATCAGCGGCCTTGTAGGTCAGGCGTTTGCCGACGACTTGAGCAATGACGGTTTCGGCGCGTTGCTCATCGTCCACGCCAAGCGCGACGCGGTTGTTAAAGCGATACTCGAACTCGCTCAGATAGCGATGCAAATGCTTCTCTGAGCAATGCTGATAAACGCCCTTCATGCCGCGCTTGAACACGCTGAAATAGCTCTCGCACGAATTGTTGTGGATCGCGTAGCCATGCTCATAACGTACGTATTCACCCATGGAGTGATCGACGCGGCCATGCTCGGCAAACTCGCGCCCAATGCCGATATACATGGTGTGGCCATCGGTATGCAGCTTAGATTGCGGGTCGATGTTCTCGCGGATAAGCTTGTGAACGGTCGCCATGTTCGCTTCGGCAACGTGGAAAGTGCGCGCCGAACCGCCACGCTCGATTAATGCCACGATGGGGCGCTTGTTCACGCCGCCGCGTCCAGAGCGCTTGTTCTTGAACGGCTGGCCCTTGGTGGTGAGATTAGTCGGATTAGCGACTTTGCCGTGGTAGGTTTCATCGACCTCAACAACCTTGCCAGCGCCGCCCATAGGGGGAAGCTTGGCGCCGCGCCCGGGCGCCATTGCCATGCGAATGCGGTGCGACATGAACCACGCGGTTTTCAGCGTGACGCTCAAGGTGCGGTGAAGCTGGTTTGAGCTAATGCCCTTCTTGCTCGCGGCCAAAAGCGCGATGGCTTGCAGCCAGACATGCATGGGCGCGCGACTGTCCTCGAAGACCGTTCCGACGCGAACCGTGAACTGGACCCGGCAGGCGCGGCACTTCTTGACGCCTAGGCGACGCGGCGCCGGCTTCACCGTGCCGTCCGTGCGAACCGAAGCCTTGCCGATCACAGGCTTCAACGCATAGCCCTCGCCGCCGCAATGCGGGCAGACGGGGCCATTCGGCCAAAGCAGCGCTTCGATATGATCGAACGCCGCTTGCTCATCGTGGAAATGCTTTGCGGAGAAGACGGGCTTTGCCATGCCCTCAATCTAGCAATTGAGGGCTGGTTTGTAAAGTACTATATCGTGACAACGGTCACAGCGCCGGTTGCAACGCTCGACCATGCATGCTGGGCTATCGCCGGGGGGGCGACCACTCTCGGGAGGGACATATGAACGACGGACGGCCTCGCGACAGCGCCCAAGACGGCGGCGCTCGCAGCAAATGGCTCCTCGGCGCGGCGGCGGCGGCCGTGCTCTTGATCGGCGGCTATGTCGCTTGGACCAATTTCGCCCCGAGCGAAGATCGCACGCAATCCGCAGATGTGCAGCCAAGCATCAATCTTACGCCGGCGCCGCCGCTCGATCAAAGCATCGACGCTGAGGAGAACGCGGCGCTCGAAAGCGAGGCGACGCCAGAAACCGCCGCGCCGCCCGCCAGACGGCGCGCGCCTGCGCAGTCGGCGGCAATTGTCCCGGAAGAGACCATTGGAATCGCGCCAGAGGGCGTGACGCCGCCAAGCAGCGACGAAGACGAAATTGTCGTCACCGCGCCGCGTCGTCCCACCTGGACGCGCCGACCCAATGCGCGCACGCTTTCGGCGTTCTATCCCGAGCGCGCCCTGGAACGCGGCCGTGAGGGCGAAGCGCGCCTGAACTGCACGATACTGGAA
>JBEBIU010000117.1:0-8903 GCA_040080225.1 Terricaulis sp. | reverse complement strand
GAAATGACCTCCCCCTTCTGGTCCCGCTCCCGCCACACTGACCGCGCGCCCTTCCTGCGCGCACGCGCAGCGATCGTGCGCGCGGTGCGGGATTGGTTTCATGGGCAAGGCTTCGTCGAGGTCGAGCCGCAAGCTTTGGCCTTCTCCCCCGGCGCTGAAGTGCATGTCGATGGGTTCGAAGCACGCCAGAAAAACGGAGAGTTCCGCTATCTGCACACCTCACCGGAATTCGCCATGAAGAAACTGCTCGCCGGCGGCGAGGAGAAAATCTTCTTCCTCGGCAAGTGCTGGCGCCGCGGCGAGACCGGCCCGCTGCACGCCGAAGAATTCACGATGCTGGAATGGTATCGTGCGACCGAACCGTACGAGCGCGTGATGGAGGATTGCGTTGAGATCGCGCACATCGCGGCGCGTGCGGCGAATGCTGAAGCGCTGCGTTGGCGCGAACGGCGCTGCGATCCATTTGCGGAGGCGGAGAAGCTCACAGTGCTCGAGGCGTTTGCTCGGTTTGATTCCTTCTCCCTTGCGGAGAAGGTGGCCGCGGAGCGGCCGGATGAGGGGCGGACCGACAGGTCCGAACATGACCTTTTCTCCGCCGCCATCACGCGCCTCGAACCCAATCTCGGCCACCCGGCGCTGACGCTGTTGTACGAATATCCGATCTCCGAAGCAGCCCTCGCCCGCCGCTGCGCGCATGACGCAAGCGTCGCCGAGCGCTTCGAGTTCTATGCTTGCGGCGTCGAACTCGCGAACGGCTTCGGCGAGCTTACCGACCCTGTGGAGCAGCGGGCACGACTTGTCGAAGCGATGGCGGAAAAGCAAAGGCGCTACGGCAAAACCTGGCCGATCGACGAGGATTTCCTGACCGCACTCGCCCACATGCCGCCTTCGAGCGGCGTGGCGCTTGGATTGGATCGGCTGGTAATGTTGGCCAGCGGCGCGCGCCATATCAATGACGTGCTCTGGACGCCGCCATGATCCGCGCCGACGCTGGCGCCAGGCGGGCGCGTGCGCTATGCGCGCGTGTTCGGAGTTTGAGATGAAATTTGCGGGCCCATATGGACCGCCGGCGTCCTCGCCGGCCAGCGCTGCCGGCGAGAAGCCGGCGGTCCATGCGCGAGCCCTCGCCCAAGTCGCGGCGCGCTACGCGGTCGCGATCACGCCGGCTATGGAAGCGCTGATCGATGAAACCGATCCCGCCGATCCGATTGCGGCGCAGTTTCGACCGCGCGTGGAAGAGCTGATCCGCGCGCCCGACGAACTCGTCGATCCCATCGGCGACGAAGCGCACGCGCCAGTCATGGGGATCGTGCATCGCTACCCCGACCGCGTGCTCTTGAAGCCGTTGCACGTGTGCCCGGTCTATTGCCGCTTCTGCTTCCGGCGCGAAAGCGTGGGGCCAGAAGGCGCAGGCACGCTGACGCCGGCAGAGCTTGACGCCGCCTACGCCTACGTCGCATCCCACCCCGAGATCTGGGAAGTGATCCTCACCGGCGGCGATCCGTTCATGCTCTCGGACCGCCGCGCGAGATCGATCACCGAGCGACTAGCCGCAATAGATCATGTGAAGATCGTGCGCTGGCACACCAGAGTCCCGGTCGTCGATCCAGCACGCGTAACGGTGGAATTCGTGGACGCGATCAATGCGCGCGGAGCGACGACCTACGTGGTGGTGCACGCCAACCATCCGCGCGAACTCACACACGACGCGCGCGCCGCGATTGCTCGCATCGTTGACGCCGGCATTCCCATGCTGTCGCAGAGCGTGCTGCTGAAGGGCGTCAATGACGATGCGAACACGCTTGAGGCTCTCATGCGCGCATTCGTCGAGGCGCGGGTGAAGCCCTATTATTTGCACCATCTCGACAAGGCGCCAGGCACGTCGCATTTCCGCTGCACCATCGCGGCGGGGCAGCAGGTGATGCGAGAACTCCGTGTACGCGCCTCGGGCCTGTGCCAGCCGACCTACGTGCTCGACATTCCCGGCGGCCATGGCAAAGGCGCGATCGCCGCCCCTGAGGCGCGTACAACGCAAGGCGGCTACGAGGTGCGCGACCAAGGTGGGCGATGGCGCGACTATCGGGACTGATCGCGATTGACAACGAAGAGTGCGAGCAGCGTGAGCAACGCGCCGCCAACGAAGGGCGCGGACGATCCCTGGTGCTCGAACAACGGCCCGGCTGCAAGCGGCCCCACCACGCGCCCGAGCGCGCCGGCCGATTGCGAGAGCCCCATCACGGCGCCGCGTTCCTCCTCGCCCGCTTGCGCGGCAATCAAGGAATTGAGCGCTGGCGTGGCCAATCCGATCCCGGCGACCAGCGCAAACAGCGCCGCGATCATCGTTGCGGCCTCGTTCGCGACGGTGAGCCCGCCGAAACCTGCCGCCATCAGCACTAGGCCGATTGTCAACGTGACCGGCTCGCCCAGCACGCGCGACGCCGCGCCCGCGCCGCCGCCTTGAAACACCACCGCACCGACGCCGAGCCCCGCGAGCGTCCAGCCCACCTCTTGCGACTTCCAGGATAGGCGCGCATCGGCCCAAAGCCCGAACGTGGTCTCCATCATCGCCTGCGCCGCGATCATCAAAAGCATAACCATAGCGAAACGCGCCAAGGCCGGGCGCGAAACAAGCAATGACCAACGCCGCGGCGAAACGCCTGGCGCGGGCGACGAAAGCGAGCGGGTCTCACGAAACGATGCCAGAGCGACGAGCGCCGCCAATCCCGCAAGCGCCGCCGACGCCAAGCACACATTGGCGAAATCCGCGCGACTTGGCGCATCGCCGATCAACGCAGCGCCGAGTGCGGGGCCTGCTATGAAGCCGAAGCCGACCGCGGCGCCGAGCAAGCCCATATTCCGCGCCCGCGTCTTGGCGTCAGCGAGGTCGGCGGCGGCGGCGAAGGCGGCGCCCACATTGCCCGCCATCAGCCCGCCGAACAGGCGTGCGGCGCCCAGTTCCTCGACGCTGCTGGCGCGCGCGATCCAGAGGTAGGAGGCAACGCCCCCAAGCAGGCCTGCGATCAGGATCGGCTTCCTGCCGACGCGGTCGCTCAAACGGCCCCAGAACGGCGAGGCGATCAATTGCCCAAGCGAATAGGCTCCCATGGCGATGGTGGTCGCGCTCGGGCTAGCGCCGAGTTCAAGCGACAGGAACGGGAAGATCGGCAAGAACACGCCAAAGCCGGTCATGCCCACCAGCACGACGCCGACCAATGCCGCGAGCGATCCTGTGCGCGATGTCATGGGATCGCATTAGCCCAGGCGTGGCTCGAATACCGCAACGCAAACGCCGCAGCTACCCAGCCGCGGCTGTCCCGATCGGCGCCGGCGCTTTGGGGTTGAGGTACGGCCCCAGATCCGCCCACGGGATCAGCACCTCGGCCGCGCCATCGACATGGCTGCCGCCGAACGAGAGCGGTGGAAACAGCAATGTCAGCCCGCGCTCGTTGACCAGCCAAAGGTGCGGTTTGGTGGCGGTTTCGTAGACGTCGCGCGGCGGCGGAAAATCGCGATAATCGCTGAACTGGCGCGATATATCGCGCACCGCGCGATCGGTAATGAAACGCTGCCAACCGGAATCGGCGCGGAAAACATCGTTCTCGCCAAGCGGTCGGCGCTCGCGCATCATGACATTGACGCCGCGCAACGTGCTCGACGGCGTTGCGGCGCGAAGCTGGTCCTGAGCGTAGACGAAGCGAACTGAAATGATGTCGGGGCCGGCATAGGCGATGATGTAATCGACGGTTTCGTTAGTGGCGTCCTGGAGACGGAATTGCGGTTGCTGGGCGACCATATCGTTGAAGGCGCGTACTTCCGGGGTTTGCGGTCCGTCGATGCGTGGAAAGCGAATATCGCGCATCACAGGCTCGGAGCGGCCGGCAGCCGCGGCAATGGCGGCAGGCACAGGCGCTGCGTCCACCAATTCCATGCGCTGGAAAACGTAACCGCCGACCTCTTGCACCGCAGTTTGCGCCTCGGCGGCACGCGCGCGCATTCGGCTTTCGAGGCACTCGCTCTGCGCCTCATCGAGAGCGGCGGCGGCATCGCCCACGCCGCACGCTATACGCTGCGCTTCGCGCCAACGCTGCTGGTTCTGCACCAGCATTTGTGCGCCTGCCTCCGAGATATTTGCCGATTCCGCCACCAGCACGTCGCGAACCGCGTGATCCAGTGAAGCAAGCTCGCGGCTCTCGCAGACATGAGCGGCGAACTCGCCCCGGCCCTGGCCGCACACCTCCAGCCCCGACGAGACGTCCCCGCTGACACCCTGCGCGGAGGGGCTGTCGCAGGCGACAAGCAGGATCGACACCAGGCCCGCGCCAGCAATTGAGCAACGACCGCGCAAATTCATGTCGGCAAATCCCCTCCCCCGGCCCCGAGTTCACTTCTGCCACACGCGGTTGACCACGTCACGACCTGACAGCGCTCCAAGGCCAGCCTACATAAGCCCTATGCCCACAAGCGCTCAATACCGGCCCGAAGCCTGTTTTGCGCGCCTCGGGCCGGACTTCGCCGACACTGTATCCCCCGCCCGCTTCCCCGCCGAAATCCTGCGCTGGCGTAATCAGGGCTGGGCCGAACGGATCGGGCTCGGCAGCCTCAGCGAGCCGGAGTGGAGCGCGCATTTCGCGCGCTTCGATCCCCTCCCCCGCAACATGCCCACGCCGCTGGCCATGCGCTATCACGGCCACCAATTCCGCAACTACAATCCCGACATCGGCGATGGCCGCGGCTTCCTCTACGCACAATTGCGTGACGACGCAGGCCGGCTCTTGGACCTCGGCACGAAGGGCTCGGGCCAGACCCCGTATTCGCGTTTTGGCGATGGGCGCCTGACCCTGAAAGGCGGCGTACGCGAGGTCCTGGCTGCAGCGATGCTGGAGGCGCGGGGCGTCTACACCTCCAAGGCGCTGTCTCTGTTCGAGACCGGCGAAGAGCTGACCCGCGGCGATGAACCGTCGCCGACGCGTTCCTCGGTGCTGGTGCGGCTCTCGCACTCCCACATCCGCTTCGGCACGTTTCAGCGTCTGGCGTTCTTCGAGCGGCGCGACGAGATGTGGGCGCTGATCGAGCACGCGGTGGAGAATTATTATCCCGAATTTCAGGGTCTCGCCGGCGAGGTTTTAGTTGCCGCACTGTTCGGCGCGATCGTCGAGGCGAACGCGCGCCTCGCTGCGAGCTGGATGGCGGCGGGCTTTGTTCACGGCGTGCTCAACACCGACAATCTGAACATCACCGGCGAAAGCTTCGATTACGGCCCATGGCGCTTTCTGCCCACAAGCGACCCCAATTTCACAGCCGCCTATTTCGACGAGAACGGGCTTTACGCTTTCGGTCGTCAACCGGAAGCGGTGTCCTGGGCGCTGTCGCAACTGGGCGGGGCGTTGACGCTAGTGTGCCCAGCAGCAGCGCTGGAGCGCGAACTCGCCCGTTTCGTGCAAACCTATCGGCTGGGCTTGCGCGAAAGCGTGTTTGCGCGGCTCAAGCTGCGAGCCGGCGAGATCGAGGCCGACATGGCTTTCCTGGGCGTGCTGTTCGATTGGCTCACAATAACCCAATCCGGTTGGGATCAATTCTTTCACGATTGGACCGGCGGCGGCGCCAGCGCGGCGCGCGCGACAGCAAGCCCACAAGCCGCGCTCTACGCGCAACCCGCCTTCGCCGAACTCCGCGCCGGCCTCGACGCGCGCGCAAGCGACCCGCCCACGCACCCCTATTTCCAAAGTCCGCGCCCGGTCACCTTGCTGATCGAAGACATAGAAGCGCTTTGGGCGCCGATTGCCGAGAGTGACGATTGGAGTTTGTTTGCCGCGAAATTGGGGGAGATCGACGAAGCGCGGCAAGCGCTAGCGGTTTGAGGTGATCGGCCGCATGCGTCCCCACGGGCATACGACGCTCGGCGTCTCGCTTCGACAGGCTCAGCGTGACGCTTTTCCTAAGCGTGACGCCCATCTGCGTCAGCCTGAGCCCGTCGAAGGCCGCACGATGCCGACGAAGCGCTGGCAGTGCATAGCCAACGCATTTCTCTGGGGCGACGCACGCAATGCCGGACAACGCACAGCGTTTCCGGGTTCGCTTCATTTCAGCCCGGAAAAACCGGGAGAGCGGGGCGCGCCAGGCGCGTGAGCTCAAGGGGGCAGTCTAATGGGTGGCGCTGGGCGCGCCCCGCGCGATCTGTTTTCCAGCCGGCGAAAGCGTGAAGCGTTAGATAAAGTCCCGGACGGCCATACGCTGATAAGACGGATACATCGGCGAGGGCTCCTCCATCTTGTACAACTCACCTAGGTCAGTTGCAGCCGCGTCCGCGACGCTGGGGTTTCCGGCGACCTCTTGGCGCCTTGCTTTCGTTCCCGGCCGACGTGCAGTGAAGCCAAACTTAGGACCAGTGTCGCGCGCGGCGCTTCGGGTGCTGCCCACTTCGCCATTCGCGCCTCGCTGATCCCCCTCACCGGGCCTTCGAGTTCCTTGTTCTCCTCAAAGCAATCACGTTCAAACCGCGTCTCTTGCGTTGATTGGCTGTTGGTGCACTCGTCAACCTCCCAGCAGGAGACCAAGACAGTGTACCCGCCCCCGAACTCGGTCGGATAGATTTTCCTAAGCGCTTGAAAACAAACGGGCGAGTGCGGGATTGCGCAAAATCTATCCCCGCTTTTGCCGTCCCGCGCGGGCCCAAGGCGCTTTTCGCCTTCGCGTCACGATTCCGCGGTCCAGGCGCTTTGGCATGCACGAGCATCATGGTGGGCGTTGTTCGAGAACGCACGCGCTGACATAGAAGAACGAGACCAGATCGGGGACGCAGAAATGAGAATGACAGCTCTTGCTATCGTGCTTCTGGCCGGATGCGCCACCACGACGCCCGCACAGCGCCCGGCGCCGGCGCCGCCGCAGGCCAGTGACGCAACCTTCCAGACCGCGGCGCAGCGCATCGCCGCGATCCCCTCATCGCCACGCGCGCGCAATGTCATTATTTTCATCGGCGACGGCATGGGCGTCGCCACCGTCACTGCCGCACGCATTTATGCCGGGCAGCGGCAAGGACGCGATGGCGAGAGTTACAATCTCACGCTCGACACGTTTCCACACACCGCGCTCTCGCGCACCTACGGCGCGGATGCGCAGATCTCGGATTCCGCGCCCACCGCCACCGCCCTCGTCAGCGGGGTGAAAACTGACGCGGGCGTGATTGGCGTCACCGCCGGCGCAACACCAGGCGATTGCGCCAGCGCCGCGGGTCACATCTCGCGTTCGCTGTTCGAGATCGCCGAGGCGCAGGGCATGGGAACCGGCATCGTCTCCACCGCGCGCCTCACCCACGCAACGCCGGCCGCCGCCTACGCCCACGTCGCCTATCGCGACTGGGAAAGCGACGTCGCCGCTGCACGCAGTGGCGGCGCTCAATGCATCGATATCGCGCGTCAATTGATCGAATGGCCCGAAGGCGACGGCTTTGAGATCGCGCTTGGCGGCGGGCGCGCCAATTTCCTGCCGAATACGGCGCCCGATCCAGAGACGCCAACCACGCGCGGCGCCCGCGGGGACGGTCGCGATCTGACCGGCGAATGGACGGCGCGCCCGGGCCATGTGTTCGTGTGGAACGCAGCCCAGCTGGCGGCGGCGCCCGCGGACGCACGCGTGCTTGGCCTCTTCTCGCCGTCGCACATGGCCTACGAAAGCGCCCGCGCGACCGATGCCGGCGGCGAACCATCGCTTGCGGAGATGACCCAAGCCGCCATCCGCCGGCTGCAACGTGAGACCAATGGCTATGTCCTGCTGGTCGAAGGCGGGCGCATCGATCATGCCCACCATGAGGGCCGCGCTGGGGAAGCGTTGTCGGAAACCGTGGCGTTCGACGACGCCATTCGCGCTGCGCTCTCCATGACCAGCCGCGAAGATACTTTGATCGTCGCCACCGCCGATCACAGCCACACCTTGACCATGTCCGGCTATTCCCCGCGCGGTGCGCCGATCCTTGGTTTGTCGCTCGATCCAGACGGGCGCCCCGCGCTCGGCCGCGATGGACGGCCGTACACGACGCTGGGTTACGCCAACGGGCCGGGTTCGGTGTTCGCCACGCCACCCCGCAACGGCGAGCAGCAAGCCATCGTCCGCCCCGATCTCAGCGGCGTAGACACGCAGGACAACGGCTTCCGCCAGCCTTCGCTGACCCCATTGGAGTCGGAAACGCATGGCGGCGAGGACGTGGCGCTCTACGCTTGGGGGCCGGGCGATGCGATGGTCGCGGGGACGCTGGAGGAAAACGCCGTGTTTCACATTATGGCGCGGGCGTTGGGGATGAGTTGGGCTACGGCCGAGTAAAGGGCGCATGCCGGCATCGTGCGGCCTTCGACTGGCTCAGGCTGACGCCGAGGGGGAGGCCAAGAAAAAGCGCCACGCTAATCCCGTCGAAGCGCGACGCCAGGCGTTGTGTCGGGTTCCGCTTGCCTCCGGTCTTTCGCAAACTGTGCTAGTCTTGTGTGTTACTTAAGTATTAACCCCAAGATGTAGCCGTGAACGGACAAGAAACGAATCAAATGAGTGATTCGTCGATGATTCGTTCTTGTTCTTTTCTGTTCTTGAAATGACCTGAAACGGCGCCCATCGTTTCCCCATGAGCGCGCGCAACCGACCCGTCCTCAAGGCCGTGCTTGGCCCCACCAATACCGGCAAGACCCATCTCGCCATCGAGCGCATGCTGGGGCATGCCTCCGGCATGATCGGGCTGCCGCTGCGGCTGTTGGCGCGGGAGGTGTACGACCGCGTGGTCGCGGCCAAGGGCGAAGCGGCGGCTGCGCTGATCACTGGCGAGGAAAAGATCGCGCCCGAGAGCGCGCGCTATTTCATCTGCACGGTGGAAGCCATGCCGCGCGACCGCGCGGTCGAGTTCCTAGCGGTGGATGAAATCC
>JBEBIU010000116.1:0-8958 GCA_040080225.1 Terricaulis sp. | reverse complement strand
CACCAATCACGAAACCGAAGGCCTGGTGAAGGTGCTCGAGGATGTCGCGAACAAGCGTGTCGTCGGCGTGCACATGGTGGGCTCGGGCGTCGGCGAGATGATCGGCGAAATCTGCGTGGCCATGGAATTCGGCGCCAGCGCCGAAGACATCGCCCGCACCTGCCACGCGCACCCGACGATGTCCGAGGCCATCCGCGAAGCTGCGAAGGGCGTGGATGGCTGGACGATGCAGGCGTGAGCTCGATCCCGATATGGGGCAGGCAAGCGGCCTTAGAATCTAGCCGTGGAAGTCGCCAAAAATGTCGCCAAAATGCCGCCATGGAGGACGGGTGGAGGCAGAATAATTGTTGACAAACAGAAGGTTATGTGGGATTTCTGCCGGCGTGTGACTGCGCCATCGAAGTCGCCAAGATGCACGCCAAAAAGGCCGCAAATGGCTAAGACCGCCGCAAAAACAAGGACAAAGAGGCCGTCAAGCAGAGCCTCCGGATCTGCCTTCATAAAAGACGAAGGCGAAGACATCGCGCTCATGGAGCCGATGTCCATTGGAGAGGATTCACGCTGGCGGGGAGAAATGAGCGACCTGGCGGTCGAACTCACCTTCCAAGCGGCGGACTTCCGTAGCAGCCTGCCGGACGGGATGCGCTCGGCCCTTTGCGGCTTGGTGCGCAACATGAATTGCTATTACAGCAATCTGATCGAGGGTCACGACACCCATCCCATCGCCATCGAACGCGCGCTCAACGAAGTGTACGATCGCGACCCAAAGAAGCGCAATCTGCAATTGGAAGCCAAGGCTCACGTCGCGGTGCAGCGTTGGATAGACGAAGGCAACCTTAAGGGCAAAGTTACCGCAGAGCGCAGCGCGCGAGAAATCCATCGGCGCTTCGTGGAGTGTTTGCCAGATGATTTGCGGTGGGTTGAGAACAAAGACACCGGCGAGAAATTGCCCTTGATCCCTGGCGAATATCGCCAACACTTCGTCAAAGTTGGTTCGCACACGCCGATCAGCCCGGGCGCCATCGTTAGATTCATGGTCCGATTTGAGCAGGCCTATGAAAACCTGAGTCGCGCTCAAGCAATCATTGCCTGCGCGGCGGCGCATCATCGCTTCGCCTGGATTCACCCTTTCCTAGACGGCAATGGCCGCGTTGTTCGCCTGATCTCGCATGCGATGATGTCAGAGGCCCTGGACACCGGAGGCGTCTGGTCCATTGCGCGCGGCTTGGCTCGCAATGTCGACGAGTACAAGGCTCTCCTCGCTGCTTGCGACATGGCCCGGCGCAACGACTATGACGGCCGCGGAAATCTGAGCGATGAAGCGCTCGCCGATTTCACACGCTTCTTCCTGAAGGCATGCATCGACCAGGTGGCCTTCATGCGCGGCTTGATGCAGCCAGAGGGGATGCGTTCCCGCATACTCACGTGGGCGGAGGAAGAAGCGCGCTTGGGCTCGTTTCCAAAACACGCCACAGCCGTACTGGAGGCAATCTTGTTTCGCGGCGAACTTCAACGATCCGATGTTCCGACCTTAATCCAGGGTTCAGAACGATCTGCGACGAGGCTGATGAGCCAGCTCAGCGCCTTCGGCGTTGTCAACGCCGCATCGTCGAGGGCGCCTTGGCGCCTTGTACTTCCCGCAACGTTGGCCCATCGCTGGTTCCCAGGTCTCTATCCCGCTGCACCCCATTCCTAGACATATTCCGAGACATGACCCCCGCCCTCACCCTCCGCGCCCTCACCAAGCGCTTTGGCGACAAGGTCGCTGTCGATGCGCTCGATCTCGATGTGCGGGCAGGGGAGCTTTACGCGCTCCTCGGTCCCAACGGCGCCGGCAAGACGACGACGTTGCGGATGGTCGCTGGACTTTTGAAGCCGGATGCTGGCGCAATCAGCGTGTTTGGCGCCGACGCGCTCGCCGATCCGATTGCCGCCAAGCGCATCATCGCCTGGTTGCCGGACGAGCCGATGCTGTACGACAAGCTCACGGCCTGGGAATACCTTGAGTTCATTGCCGGGCTCTGGGGCGTCGCCGCCAAAGAAGCGCATGCGCGCGCCGAACAATTGCTCAAGCTGCTCGACCTCTGGGATCACCGCAACGAGCGCTGCGAAGGCTTTTCGCGCGGCATGAAGCAGAAGACCTCGCTCGCCGGCGCGCTCATTCACGACCCCAAGCTCCTGATGCTGGACGAGCCGCTCACCGGGCTTGATGCGGCTATCGCCCGCCAGGTGAAGGATCTGCTCAGCGCCCGCGTGCGCGAAGGCTGCACCATCATCCTCACTACCCACATCCTCGACGTCGCCGAGCGCATGGCCGAACGCATCGGCATCATCCAGCACGGCAAGCTGCTGGCCGAAGGCACGCTCGCTGAGTTGCGCGGTAGGGCGGGGGGCGGGCAAGCGAGCCTCGAGGATGTGTATCTGCAATTGGTCGGAGCATCGGCCTGATGTTTGCCTCAGGCAGCGCGCTTTGGCTCCTGAGCCACGAGATGCGCCTCGGTTGGCGCGGCTGGCGCTCCGCCTCGAGATCGCGCGGGCCGGGTAGCATCGTGTTGTACCTGTTCCTGGGTGGGTTTCTGCTGTTCATCGGTTATTGGGCGGCGCGTGGGCTCTCTTATGCGACGCCGGAAGCGACGCCGTTTTCGATCGGCATGATCACGCTCGCGTTCCTGCTGCTCTCAACGTTGATGCTCTCAGCGGCGTTGGTGCAGACGACGGACGCGCTCTATCAACGCGGCGATCTCGACCTTCTGCTGGCCTCGCCTCTGCCGCCATGGCGCATCCTGATCGTGCGCATGAGCGCGATCGCTATCAACGTCGCGATGTTCTATTTGTTGCTCCTGGGCGCGATCTGGGTGTGGCTGCCGTTCATGGGCGGTGGCGCGCGCTGGATGGGCTTGGCGCCCTCTGTGCTGTCGTTGTCGCTGCTGGTGACTGGGATCGGCCTGTTTGTGGCGCGAGCAATGTTTGCATTGATCGGACCGCGCAATACGCGCGTTGTGTCGCAGATATTAGCCGGCGTCGTCGGTGCAGCGATCTTCGTGGCGTTCCAAGCGCAGAATCTTGTGCCGCGCGAGGATCGCGGCCGCTTCATGGGCGATGCGATCGCCGCGCTGACACAAGCGCTTGGCCAGCCGGAGAGTCTGTCTTCATTACCGGCGCGCGCGGCCTTGGGCGAACCGCTCGCGCTTGGCGCATGGGTCGGCTTTTGCGTGCTGTTCTTTATGTTCGCGGTTTGGTGGTTTGGGCGCAGTTTTGCGTCCAATGCGGCGGCGATTGCATCTATGGGCGCAGCTCGCAAGCGCACCGACAAGCGCGTGCGCGAATTTCGCCAGGGCCTGGTCCGCGCGCTTGTGTTCAAGGAATGGCGCTTGCTGGCGCGTGATCCGTTGCTGCTTTCGCAGATTGCGCTGCAGCTCATTTATCTGCTGCCGCTGTTTTTCATCTTCGCTCGCGACCTCGGCGAAGAGGGATTTGGCCGGACCCAGATCGGCGTGTTCAGCGGCGCTTTTGTGCTTTTGAGTTCGACGTTGGCGTCGAGCCTCGCCTGGCTCACTGTCTCCGCGGAGGACACGCCCGACCTGATCGCCGCAGCACCCTTGCCGCGCGAGCAGGTGGAGCGCGCCAAGGCGATGGCCGCCGGGGCGCCGGTGGCTGCGCTGATGGTGTTGCCGGTCGCGGGGGCGCTGTTCATCGATCCAGCGGCGGCGCTCTGGCTCGCAGGCGGCATTGCCGCTGCGATCATCTCAGCCTGCCTGATCGCGATCTGGCACCAGGTTCCCGGCAGCCGGAAGGATTTCCGCCGCCGCCGCGCTCAAGGCTCGTTCGGTGCGGCGATGGGGCAGGGGATCGTTCTGATGGGTTGGTCGGCGGCGACTGGATTGGCGGTGGCCGGATTGCCGTTAGGCTCGATCATTCCGGCTCTGATTTCACTTGGCCTGACTCTGGCCTTGAGCGAGAGCCGGCCCAAGGCGCAGGCCTAACCGGCTTGTGAGTATTGACGATTACTCACTTTCCAGCTGATCCGGATTGGGTCTGAATGTGGGCCGAGCAGAGCGAGGGGAGATCGCCTTTGTTGATTTTGACGGCGGAGCGCTTGGCGCTGCTAGCGCTGGACGCCGATCTGGCGGCCCTGCAGGCGGGCAGTCGGTCGGCTTTTTTCAACGCAATCGCGGTGATGCATGAGCCGCTTTGGCCGCCGGCCCCGTTTGAGGTCGCGGCGTTCGACTGGTCGCGCAAGGGCCTTGCTGGCGACCCAAGCGGCCAAGGCTGGTATGGCTGGGCCCTGTTGGCCAATGAAGGCGACGAGCGCATGCCGCCGCGACTGGTGGGCATTGCCGCCTTGGTGGGCCGGCCCGACGAGGACGGCGATGTAGAGCTCGCGTTTGGGCTGATGCCGGAATATCGCGGCCGGGGCTATGGCGGCGAGACCGTGCGCGCCTTGTCCACCTGGGCGTTCGCCAATGGCGCGCGGCGCGTGGTCGTCCATCTCGACGCCGAGGACGTGCACGCCGCGCATACCCTGTCCAAGAACGGCTTCGCCGACACCGGCGAGCTGCCTTATCCTGGCGTGGCGTGTTGGGCGATGGCGGTGGCTTAGCTTTGGCCGAAGGTTGGCAAGCGGTGGACGAAGTACATGGCTGCGCCCGCAGCCAGCTTGAGCGTTCCATCGATCAGCCAGATCGCGGGTAATGCAAATCTCGGCAGCGTGGCCCAAGCTTAGCGTTGCCGGCGGAGAGCAAGAACACGCCGCCGCTGCGTATCAGCGGGAAGGCGTCGGCAAGCGAGGCGGGTGCGGTCTCGATTATTCCGCGGCGCTCAGCAACCCCTGGATCTTGTTCAGGTACTCGATCCACGCTTTGCGGCCGCTGGGCGTGAGTTGCACGTTAGTTCGCGGCTTTTTGTCAATGAAGCTCTTGTCAAGCCGTACGTAGCCGGCTTCCTCCAACTTCGAGAGATGGGCCGAGAGATTGCCGTCGGTGGCGTTGACCTTAGCCTTGAGCTCAACGAATGGGACGGGGGAGACGGTCGAGAGATACGCCATGATCCCAAGGCGCAAGCGACCGTGAATCACATCGTCGATTTCTGTGTGATCGAAGCGGGACATGGCGCTCACACGATGGTCGCAGGTTCGTGGCGCATGATGACAATGCCTGGCGTGATCAGCACGATGACGGCGCCCGCCGCGGCGATCAAATAAGCCCACGGCTCTGGGTTGAAGACCCACAGCACGGCGCTGAACACAAATGCCAGCAATCCAAAGGCGCCCAGCCAGCGCTTGCCCGCCATCCGCGCGGTGGTGCTGAGCGCGATGCCGTAGAAGCCGAAGCAAGCGGCCATGATGGCGTCGGGCGCGTGGGAATCGTCACGCATTACAGCCGCCAGCAGCGTGCCCGCGACCACGGCGATGATGGCGCCGATGCAGGCGTTCCAGACCGCCTGATCGGTTCGATTGCCGATCGCCGTCTTGCCCGCCTTCTTGCCCATGCTGGCGCTTACAATCGGCGCGCCGATGGCCGAAACGACGCCGAACCCAAGCCAAAGCGCGCCGGGGTTGATTGAAAGCCAGGGGTCGAATTGGCCTGTGACCAGCGCCCAGTGCGTGGTCCAAGTGATGGCAAGCAGCGTCCCAAAAAACACCGGGAACGCCCCGCCAATCAGCGGCGCGTGCCGGCCTTCCTCGGCCAGGCTGCGGGCGTAGTTGAGATCGTCGAGCAATTCTTCACGGGTCATGTGGTGGCCTCCATAGAGTACTTTAGAAATCAAAGTATCGGCATGGGACGCTGCTGTCAATAGGGTCTTCATGAACGAATGGAGAGCGGTGGGAGGCGCGAGCGCGCAGAGCCGCGGTCGGGATCAGCGTTTGAGTTTGTTGGCGGTCAGGCGGCGGCGTTCGATGCGGGAGCGGGGGCTTCTTATGACCGGAGAACGCATTTGACCTCGTTAGGACGAAGGTTTTGAAAGCGAAGAGGGGCGCTTCATCAGCGCCCCTCTTGCACTCACATTTACATCGCAGCGACGGGCTTCGCGGCGGCCTTGCGGGCGCGGCGAACCGGCTTCTTCGCGGCCTTGCGCACGATCTTGCGGACCGGCTTCTTGGCGGCCTTGCGGACCGTCTTGCGGGCCTTCTTCGCAGCCGGCTTACGAGCGACCTTGCGGACGGTCTTCTTCGCCTTGCGAGCCTTCGGAGCGGACTTCTTCGCCGCCTTCTTCACTTTACGAGCCATGTTAATTTCCTCATTTGCTTTGGGTTGGACGTTTGGATGGGAGTTGTTTGACTCTCCGAAGATGGTTTTTGACGCAATAAGGTTGTCGAAAAGTTGCTGTACAAACAAGCGCGTAAAAAATCTCGACTTTGATTTTGTACGAAATTTCGACACCTAGATTTCCGCGCGAGCCTTGAAAACAAAGGCGCACAGCCGTGCGCGCGCGTGTGTTTTTGCTCATGCGCGCGGATGTGCGGCGCGAAAAATCTGCAGAATTTTTTTTGCCTCAACGCTCGTGTAGCCCTGAGTCGTCGATAGCGACTCGTGTCCGAGTAGCTCTTGGATGGCGCGCAGATCGCCGCCGTTCGTTAGCAAATGCGTGGCGAAAGCGTGCCGCAAAGCATGCGGTGTGGCGCTCGATGGCAACCCCAAGCGTCCGCGCAGGCGCTCTAGCAGCGCCTGCGCCATGCGCGGGCTCATCGCTCCGCCGCGCACTGCGCGGAACAGCGGCGCGTCTGGCGTCAGCGCGAATGGGCAGAGTTCCGCATAAGCGGCGATCGCTTTGCGCGCGGCTTCGAGCATCGGAACGATGCGCTGTTTGCCGCCTTTGCCTTGCACGCGAAGTGCGCTCGGCAAGTGCGTTTCAGCGCCGGTGAGCGAAAGCGCTTCCGAGATGCGCAGGCCTGAAGCGTAAATAAGCGTTATCAACGCGGCGTCGCGCGCGCCGATCCAAGGCGCTTCGCCGGCGTCGCGCGCATCGCTGATCAGCGCGAGCGCGGCGGTTTCAGAGACGGGACGCGGTAACGTACGTTTCAAACGCGGCCCCCGCACCAGCGCGAGGCGCGCATTGGCGAGGCCGTGGCGGCGCTCGAGATAGCGCATGTAAGCCCGGATCGCCGCCAGCGCGCGCGAGATCGAGCGGTCGCCGAGAGCGGAATCCCCGGTGCGGCGGAAGGCGAGATAGGCGCGCAAATCGCGCGGCTCGAGTTGGACAAGATCGGCGGCGGCGGCTTCGTGGCCAAGGTGGTTGGTGAGAAAGCCCAGGAACGCGGAAACGTCGCGCTGATAGGCCTCGACCGAATTTTCCGCAAAACGCCGCTCCTCGCGGAGATACGCGATCCATTGTACGAGTAGGGCGGCGGCGGACATAGGGGGAGTGTAGTAACCTTGTGTCAAGGAGCGGTGAAGGTGGACGCCCTCTCCCTCGTGGAGAGGGCGCCCACCGTAGCGTGAGTGCGGCCTTCGACAGGCTCAGGCTGACGAAGACAAGTGCTAGCTCGAGCAGAATGGCGTCACGCTGAGCCTGTCGAAGCGCGACGCAAGCACCACGCCAATCGCCGGACAACGCCCCGCGTTTCCGGTTTCGCAAATTGGGAGAGCAGGGCGCGCATGACGCTGGAGCTCTAAGGTTTAGTAGTGGTGCGCGGCGTGCGCGCCCCGCGCGGTCCGTTGAGCAACCGGCGCAGCCATGAGGCGTTCGAGGAATTCCCGGAGGGCCATACGTCGTGGGGGTTCCGCGACGCTGGGGTTCCGGCGAGCTCTTGGCGCCTTGTCTGCGTTCCCGGTCGACGTGCGGAAGAAGTCCAAACCTTCTGCCGGAACCTTCGGGTTTCTAGTCTCCGCTTCCCGAAGCTGCGGCCGCCGATGTCGCCATCTTAAGCCGCTTCACGCTCAAACCGCGTCTCCTGAACTGAACGGCCTTGGTGCACATTAGCCTCCCGACAGGAGATGCGCGCAGTGTAAG
Source organism: Terricaulis sp. (assembly GCA_040080225.1). GTDB lineage: Bacteria > Pseudomonadota > Alphaproteobacteria > Caulobacterales > Aquidulcibacteraceae > Vitreimonas. Next base: position 1,008 of record JBEBIU010000116.1, on the reverse strand, counting down.
CCAGCGCGAACTCCGTCGGATAGATTGTGGTACAAGTCTTGTTTTCGTTGGCTCAATCGGCGTTTTTCCCGGGGTTGGGGTGGGGATGTCCCGCAATTTCGGAGGGCGCTGAAGCGCGCGATTTGGAGCGCGCGCTTCAAATCGGCTTGGATTGGGGTTTTGCGCACAACGGGGCAGGAGCAGCCCAGCGCCGCAAGCCCTTCCCTCGAATCTCCTCACCCCCTAGATTCGCTCCAATGCCGCCCACCGCCCGCCGCCGTGCGCTTGACGCACTGAAAGGAAAGCGCGCGCCGGCGCCTGCGGGGCCGTTGTTTGCGGTGGCGGAGGAGGGGGCGACGTTCGAGCATGACACGCTCGATAAAGTGGCGGTGCTGTTTCCGCTGCCGCTGGCCGAGCCGTTCGACTATCGCGCGCCATCTTCGCTTGGGATCGAGCCCGGCGCGCATGTAATCGCGCCGATCGGTCCGCGTTTCGTGCGCGGTGTGGTGTGGGCGGTGGAGAAGGGCCATCCCGGCGCTGCCAACCTCAAAGCCATCGAAGAAGTACTACCGGGCACGCCGCTGCCGGAAATTTCGCGCCGTTTCGTCGAATGGGCGGCGAAGTATCTGGTGCGCCCGCCCGGCGACATTCTGCGCATGGTGGCGAGATCGCCCGAAGCGTTGCTGCCGGCGCCGACGTTCACGGTGCTTACTCCGACCGGTGCGCCTCCGCCGAAGCTCACAGAAGCGCGTGCGCGGGTGATGGCGGAAGCGGGCAAGGAGCAGGTCAGCGCGGCGGAATTGGCGCGACGTGCGGAGACGTCTTCCGCGGTGGTGAAAGGCCTGGTCGATTGCGGCGCGCTGAAACGCGTGGAGCTGAGCGAGGATCCGCCGTTCGATGCGCCGGTGCTGGAGGGTGCGGGGCAAGCGCAGGCGCCAACCTTCTCCCTTGCGGAGAAGGTGGCCGCGCAGCGGCCGGATGAGGGGCGTGCCATCAAGCAGGCGCCTGAGCGTTTGCGCGCCCCTCACC
>JBEBIU010000115.1:0-9130 GCA_040080225.1 Terricaulis sp. | reverse complement strand
TTGCTCGCGCTCAATGCCGGCGTCGAGGCCGCGCGCGCGGGCGACGCCGGGCGCGGTTTCGCGGTGGTGGCTTCGGAAGTACGCGCGCTGGCGCAACGCTCGGCGGACGCCGCCAAGGAGATTAAGGCGCTCATCTCAGCCTCCACGCAACAGGTGGGCTCCGGCGCCGAACTGGTAAACCGCACCGGCGCGTCGCTGCTGCGAATCATCGAGCGCGTGGTCCAGATCGATCGGGTGGTGCGCGAAATCTCCGCCTCGGCGCAGGAACAGGCCACGGCGCTGAACGAGGTCAATTCAGCCATCAACCAGATGGATCAGACCACCCAGCAAAACGCCGCCATGGTGGAGGAAACCACCGCGGCCAGCCACACGCTGACCAGCGAAGCCAACGCGCTCGCGTCGTTGGTCAAACGCTTCAAGCTGCACGACGGCGTCGCGACGACCGCGCCAATCAAACGCCGCGCGTAAAGGCGTTAACGCGTTCCCGCGCGGCGGCGATAAGTGAAATCCCATTCGACCACCAGCTCACCACCGCTTTCTGGCGAGAGATCGCCCCATTGGCGCACGGTGTTGGCGTCGATGCGTTGAAAGTTCATGCGACGCGCGCCGAGCGGTTGGCCCTGCTGCGGTGGCCCCAATACATCGAAACGCAATACACCTTCGGCGTCGGTGGCGCCGACGAACTCGGTGCGCTGACCATTGGAATCGATCCAGGTCTGATGCCATTTGCCGTCGCTCGCATCGTAGCCGTTGATGGAATGACCGTGCCCGCCGCCGAAGGGACGCCAATGCTCCAGAATAACGCATCCCTGATCATGCAGCGTGATTGAGCTTTCCGCGGTGGTGACGCCGCTTGTTGAGCCAGTGGGCGAAACGTCCCACTCTCCCAGCCAGAAATCGAAGACCCGCGTTTCCGCGCTGGTGCAGCCTGACGGTCGCTGCGGCAACACCGCCCTGCCCTGCACAACGGCGCGCAGCCGCGCAACTTCGTCGCGCAATTGCTGCCGGCTCATCGCGTCCGGCGCCAGTGGCTGAGGTGGTTGCAGCGGCTGGGCCATCGCGGAAACAGGCAGCGTTGCTAGAACCAGGACAAGCGCTAGCGCTCGTGACATCGTAGATCTCCCATCGCTATACTAGGTCACCCTCTTCTCACGCATTGGCTGGTCACCAGTATGAGAGTGAGGCCAAGCCGCATGATTGCGCGATCAATGACGGCTACCGGCCGTAATTGAAGCTCACGCTTACGCGCGGCCTCTTCGCCGCGTTTGGCGCCACTTCGTGGCGTAGAAAACTCTCCCATAACAGCACATCCCCGGTGGCGGGAGCGACATAGATGAATGTGCGCTCCGCCTCGGGCGCATCGTCCGCGCGCGGGGGCGCGGCCATCATCAGGGGGTGGCGCGGATCCTCTAGCTTCAGCGAAGAAGCGCCGACAGGCGTATCCACGTAATAGGCGCCGGAAAGAATGCTGTTTGGGTGGATGTGGCCGGTGTGAACGCCGCCAGAGTCCAGAACATTGATCCACATCGAGTCGAGCTTGAGTTTTCGGCCCCCGAGATCGAGGTGCAGCGCTTTGGCGAACGCAGCGGCGTGTTTGTCGAGCGCAAGTTTAAGCGCCGCGAACGCGGGGTCGCGCCGCGGCAGATCGTTGAGCGAAGCGTAGGAAGTATAGCCTTTGTAGCCCTTTTCAGCGCTCCACCGCCGGCCGGCGCCATCCTCGGCGGCGATGACGCGGCAGGATTTCCGCAAATCGGCGTTGAGCGCCTTCGTCTCGTCGAGCGCAGCGCGATAGAGCTTGGTGACAAACAAGGTTTTGATCTCGGCCATGGCGGGGAGATAAATCCGGGGCCTCGTGGCGGTCCATCGTTTTCGCTTGAGACAAAAAAAACGCCCTCGTTGCCGAGGGCGTTGGAAGGAGACGCGGGCGGCGCTGGGAGGCCTCGCCCGCGCGGGCAATCGCTTTACCGCGCCGCGGTTTGCACCGCAGGCGTGATGGAGGCGATGGTCAGCGCCGGACCACGAGAAACGTCGCAGCGAATATTCTGCAAGCGGCCGTCGCGCCAGAGGTCGAGATCGACGCGCACCAACCTCCCGCGCAGGCGCGCCTGATCGAGCTGAACGGTTGCCGCCTCCACGCCGGCGCGCGCGGCGACCTCGTTGCGGCAGAGCGCGATGGCGCCATTGCGGTCGGCGACCGGGTCGGCGAATGCGGAGTTTGGGACGCCTATGAGGATTGCGAGCGTTGCGGCCGCAGCCATTGATTTCAACATGAATATACCCTCCGGGGAGATCGGGTTAACCGGCCGTAATATGACGACCGGTCTATTTTTAGATAACACTAGACCGGTCGTCATACAAGTGCTAATTTGTCGCTCCATGGCCAAACCAACATCGGCGCGCGAGGATCTAATCCAATCCGCGGTCGAACTTTTCCGCGCTCGCGGCTACGAGGGCGTCGGCGTCGCCGATTTGCTGGCGCACGCGGGTGCGCCGCGCGGCTCGCTGTATTTTCACTTTCCTGGCGGCAAGGAAGAGATCGGCGCTGAAGCATTGACGCGCGCTGGCGCGAGCGTGACTGAGCGTCTGCGCGCGCTGCGTGAGTCCGGCGTCGATCTTGAGAACTTCATCAACATCGTGTTCAAGACGACCGCCAGAGAATCCAAGGAGCGCGGCTATCAAGCGTCATGCCCGCTCGCGGCCATCGCCACCGAAACCAGCAAGGACAACCCCTCTCTGTGCTGCGCCATCAGCGACGCGCTGACCGATTGGGAGCGCGAAATCGCGCTCGCGGCGACGGCCGCGGGCATGGGCAAGAAGAATTCCGAACTCTTCGCGTCGGCGTTTGTCACCGCGATGGAAGGCGCGCTTGTGGTGTCGAAAGCGCAACGTTCGGCGGCGCCGCACGCCAACGCGGCCCATGCAATGCGCGCGCTGGCCGGCGCGCTGCTGGGGTCATGACGACCGGTCGATACGGGCGGCAAAGCAACCGCGGCGCGCGTAATGGGCATGGATATAGGCGACGCTTTCGTTCCTGAGCATGCGCTTTATAAGGTCGCCTGCCGCGACGCCGTCGATAATATCCGCCTCGACCATGGCGCCCGCGTCGTCATAACCGCGCAAGGAAAGCATGCGCCGCATCAAGGCTGGCGGAATTGCATCGAATGCTTCGAATCTCGCCGCAGTGTTGCGGACAAAGATAGGTCCCTGCTGACGATAGGCGGTTGCGGCGGGCTGGTGCTCGTAACTCAGCAGCAAGACCTCCTCGCCAATTTCAGCATCGTCGAGCGTTACCCTGCAGGGCGCGGCGGGCCTCTCCGTGACAGGCACACGCTGCACGCCGCGCGCGCCAAGCGCCGCGCCGGATAGAGCAAACAAAGGCAGGAATGGCCCCGGGTCGAGGCCCGCGATACAAAAATTCATGATGCAGCTCCAGAGCCGCTTCGTGGCGCTGATTCGAACGCGGCGCTGGCCGAATTCGGACCCCCTGCTAAGGTCTGCGCATGCGCATGAACCAAGTCACCGCCGCCGCGCGCGATCTTGACGCCTCGATCGCATTCTACGCGCTTCTCGGATTGAAGCTCATCGTCAAGAGCCCCCATTATGCGCGTTTTGAGCTGCCCGAAGGCGGAGCGACCTTCTCGCTTCACCTGACCGATGGGGAAATTCCAACAGCCAACGCGCCACAGATCTACTTTGAGTGCGCGGACGTCGATGCCGAAGCACTGCGGCTCAAGACGGCGGGCGTCGCGTTCGAACACGAGCCGAAGCAGCAGAGCTGGCTCTGGCGCGAAGCCTGGCTGCGCGACCCGGCGGGCAATTCCATTTGCCTCTTCTACGCCGGCCCCAACCGCACCCATCCGCCGTGGCGTTTGCCGTGAAGGGCGCGCAAGCGGACTTGCGTCTCCGTGTTAACCGCGCTTGAAGGCGGCGCATGGATCATCTGATCGAAGGCTACCGCAGATATCGCGCTCGGCGCTGGCCGGAGTTGCAGGAGCTGCACAAACGCCTGGCGCAGGCGGGCCAAGCGCCGCGCACAATGGTGCTGGCGTGCGCCGACAGTCGCGTCGATCCCGCCACCATCTTCGACGTCGGCCCGGGCGAGCTCTTCGTGGTGCGCAATGTCGCCAATCTTGCCCCGCCGTTCGAACAGGGCGCGGGCTTCCACGGCGTCAGCGCCGCCATCGAATTCGCGGTTCGCCAGCTTAAGGTCGAGACCATCGTAGTGCTTGGCCACGCCAATTGCGGCGGCGTCGCCGCGGCGCTGGAGGATCGCCAGCGAAACCCGGAGACCTCCTTTCTCGACGCCTGGATTTCACTCTTGGACACCGCAAAGGGACGGATCGCTTGCAGCGAGGAGGGCGCGGCCACGGAACTGGAGTACGAGTCCATCCGCGTGACCTTGGAAAACCTCGCCACATTCCCGTTCATAAAAGCGGCCATGAGCGAACGCGGGCTGAAGCTCGCCGGCGCCCGCTATGGCGTCGCCGACGGGGGTCTGGAGCTGCTGAATTGCGAGACCGGCGCGTTTATTTCCGTACTTTGACGCGAATTCACCTCAATCAATTGCATTCTCCTCTGTGCCGATCTGAAACGTTCGTGCTATTGGCCTTGAATTCGCATAGGCTGGGCGCTGGGACGAGTGTGGGGAGACGTCTATGGCTGACGTACTCATTGTTTGTGTCCGTGAGGACGAACCGCAGGCAAAGGCGCTGGCGGATATGTTTGAGGCTGCCGGTTTCACGATCGGCGGGGCGCCGTCCAACGACGCCGCCCTGCGCTCGAGCGGCGCCGGCGTCGTGGTGTGGTCGCAGGCCTCGATCCGGTCGCGTCCGTTCCTAGACGCAGCCCAGCGGGTGATTAATTCAGGCAAGGCGGTCGTGGCCAGCCTGATCGAACCGCCCCCGCCCTCGAGCATAGGCGATTCCCCGGCTTTCGATCTGTCGCGCTGGGATGGCGACCCCAACGACGCAACTCTGGATTCGTTGTTCTTCGCGGTGGACCGCATGGTCAACGCCGCACGCGCTGCGGTGGGTGCGGCGCCGGCTCAACCGGCTGCACCCGCATACGAAGCCCCCCCGCCGCCGCGGCCCGCTGCGAAGCCAGCCGCGCGGCAGGCCCCGCACACTCGCGAGCCAACGCGCGAACCGCCCCCGCGCGAGCCTGCGTCCTACCGAAAGCCAGCCGCAACGGCGAACGAGCCGCTTGAGGCTGAGGCCGAACATTGGCGCGCCATCCGCGACAGCCGCGATCCGGGTGATTTCATGGATTACCTGGCCCGTTATGGGACCGACGGCGCCTTTTCCGAAGTCGCCGAGATCAAACTGAAGCGCCTCACTGGCGGGGTCGAGCAACGCCCAGCAGCGCGGGCGGCGCCCACGCGCGAGCCCGCGCCTGTGCGCCGCGCGGCCGAGCCGCCGCCCATGCGCCGCGCCGAGGCGCCGCCCCGCCGGCTTGAAACGCCTGCTCCGCGCGCGCCAGTCGATCGCGGTTATGATCGGGCTGACTTGCGTGAACCGCCGCGCCGTGAGGGCGGCGCGCTGCGCGCTTTGCTGCTGCTTGGTCTTCTCGGCGGCGCCGCAGCGGCCGCTTTTGTTTATTTCGGGCGCCTGCCATCAGGACCGGGCCAGCCGGAAGTCCCAGCCGACTATGCCGCGCCGCCCCCGATCGGCGAACCCGAGGAAGCGGGAACAGACAACGGCGTCTCGCTTTCCGAGGCAGCGCAGCCGGGCCGCGTGAGCGCCCCGCCCATTTCACGCCGCGAAACGCAACAGCAGCCGCAGCAGCGCCCACAACAGCGCGAGACGCAGCGCGCCTCGGCGGAGAATGCTGCAGCCACCCCGCCGCCAGTGACATCGTGGGCGAACGAGCCAAGCTCAGGTGGGCCGGTTTCGCTGGTTCCCTCCGAAAATGGCGCAGCGTCGCCTGCGCCCACTCAAGACATCGCGGTCAACTCCAATCCCTCACCCGCAATGACGCCGCCGCCGCCGGCGGCGCGGGTGATCTGGACCCAAACACCGTCCGCGCGCCGGGTGGCTGAACTCTATCCAGCCGCCGCTGCTTCAGCCGGCACTGGCGGCCGGGTTGTGCTGGATTGCCTAGTTCAGCCGACGCTCACGGTCGAGTGCAGCGTGGTTTCGTCAACACCGGCCGGAGCTGGCTTCGATCGCGCCGCCCTGCGGCTCGCGAGCTCCTATCGCGCTCGCGCCACCCGCTCCGACGGCACCAGCGCGGTTGGGGAGCACACACGCGTCGGCGTGAACTTCCAGCCGCCGCGCTGATCGCCTCAATGGGTGAGGCGAAGCGCGCCGATCCCTGAGCCGATCGCGTCGAACGCTTCGAGTAATTCGGCTTGGCTGTCTGCGTGGTAGAAATGCGCGCCATCCTGGGTGGCGCAGTTCTCCAGGAGATTATCGGCGACGCCCCCTGCGGTAATGCGAAACCCGATGGCATAGATTTCAACGCCCGCAGTCTTGATCGCCTCGCATAGGTCCTCTTGGCGATCGTTCATGTAAGTGACCATGTCATCGTCGTCGTTTGTCAAATTGAGCCCGGCGACCACGCGCCTGCTGGCAGCGGGTATCCCGGGCGAACCTACGGTCGGGAAGCTCTCGTACTGGAATTCCCGCCACACTCGACGCGAACCAAGGCCGGCATACTCCGACTCGAGCCCGTTATTGCTGGAGTTCAGCGAGGTGTTGTCGCCGTCAGTGAACAGCACGATCACTTTACGCACGGGATCGTTGGGGTCGTCATAGGCGCGGCCTTCGGTGAAGGGGGCGCCCGGAGAAATCACCCGCCACGCCCACGCCAAACCTTCGATCTGGTTGGTGCCCCCGCCGTACCAGTGCTTCATGCCCTGGATGGCTGTGATCACGGTGTTGTCATTGCTGGTGAGCGGAACGATCGGCGTCGGGCAGCCGCGATTGGGGCCCTTGTCGCTCGAAGTCGCGCCGACATCGCTGACGCTGACGGTTACGCCGGAGCGATACTTGTAGATGGCCAGCGTGCGATTGTCGGCGCCGGCGGTGAACCCGCCGCCCAGGCCGAAAACATCGGCACGGTCGTAGGTTGTGGACGTAATCCAATTATTGCTGTCAGTATCGTCGCCGCCTTCGTCGGGTGAGAAGAACGGAACCCACAGCGTGCTCGGCGTCGCCAGGCTCGGCGCGGTATCGTCGATGTCGTACGGCTCCGGTCGCGCTTCGACGCAGCCCCTCCATTGCGCACTCGCCGGCAAATTGGGATAGACATTGAACAGGTTCACTTCGCCGGTGGCGAAGGCGTAACAGCGGCCTGTATTGGTGTACCCCGATGGATTGCCAGCGGCGCCTTGGATCCAGGTGACGGTGTAACCGCCGAACGTGGTCGGAAACGAAGCCGCATTGGTGCAGGCGCCGCCTGACGTGCTGCGGCGGCCCATGTAGCGGCCTTCGAAGAACTCGCCATGGTGAGGGTTGATACCGGTCTCATCCATCCAGGACAGGTGCGAATTGCTGTTGCCGATGTTCACCTGCGCCACGAAGGGCACCAAGCCGACGGTGACGGAATCGCCGTCCAGACTCAGTAGAAAATCCGCAAGGTTCTCCGCCCCGTCGCGAAGCGTGTCCATGTCGTCTCGCATCGAGCCAGTGTTGTCGAGCGCGAGCACGACTTCGATCGGCGGACTGGCGTCGGCCATGGCTTGAGCGGCGACAGAAATGTTCCAGTCCTCGTTGCGGATCAGCTTGGCGAGCGAAAGTTCCATCGGAAAGCGGCCGGTGCCGCGGTGGCCGCCGTCCTCGAGCGCGAACAAGTTAAATTCCGCATCGTTGGCGAGGCCGCCCATCTCGGCGTTGAAGAACGCCAGCGCGGCAGCGGTGCGCTCCTCGATCGTACGATTGGAGAGCCGCTCAGCCACTAGCACTGCGCCATCGACCGCGTTTTGCATGCGGGTGCGGATGGATTGGGCGCGGGTGAAGTCGACAGCCAAGCCCAGGATACCGACCAGCACCAGCCCCATCAGCCCCCAAAGCATGGCGACATTGCCGCGTCGGTCGTGCCGGAAGGCCGCCAATCGCGCCGAAATCCACCGCCCGATAACCATTTTTTGCCCCAAAAACGGACCTTTAGAGCCTGCCATCTTTACAGGGGCGGCGTTAATGGCCGATTTGGGAACTTGGTGAACGCGAAGATTTCCCCTTGCCGGGGGCTCTCGATGGTACTATGATGATATCATCTTGATCTCATAAGAGGACCAAAGACGATGGCTGCAGCGCCACTTAACCGCACTCAAGAACGCAAGGCCGCCACCTCCAATGGCGGGCTGATGCTGTCGATCTCCATCATCCTGCTAGGGGTGACGATCTGGGCGTTCGCCGGCCTCACCAACGCTGAAAGCGCCGAGAACGCCGCCACCACCGTCGCCGCCGTTTTGGGTTTCGTGCTGTCGATTAGCGGCTTCTACACGCTGCAGCCAAACGAAGCGGCGGCGCTTACACTTTTCGGAAACTATAAGGGCACCGACCGCATTCCGGGCCTGCGCTGGGTGCTGCCCTGGTACAAACGCACCAAGATCAGCTTGCGCGTGCGCAACGTCACCGGCCAGACGCTAAAAGTTAACGACAAGCGCGGCAACCCGATCGAAATAGCCGCCGTGGTGGTCTGGCGCGTCACCGATACAGCGCGGGCGCTGTTCGATGTCGATGCCTATCAGCGCTTCGTCGATATCCAGATCGAGACCGCGGTGCGCGAAATCGCCTCGCACTTTGCCTACGATCATGCCGAGCATGACGAACCGACCCTGCGCGCCAACGCCGATCAGGTTTCAGCGCTGCTGCGTGAGAAACTACAGGAGCGCACCGCGGTCGCGGGCGTCGTAGTCGATGAAACCAAACTCAGCCACCTCGCCTACGCACCGGAAATCGCCGGCGCCATGCTGCGTCGCCAGCAAGCCGAAGCCGTGCTCGCCGCGCGCCGCTATATCGTACAAGGCGCGGTGGAGATGGTGGAGCACGCCTTGGAGCAACTTTCCGAGCGCGGCATCGTCAAGCTCGACGACGAGCGCCGCGCGGCCATGGTGTCGAACCTGCTGGTCGTGCTCTGCGGCGACCGCGATGCGCAGCCGGTGGTGAATACTGGGACGATTTATCCG
>JBEBIU010000114.1:0-9143 GCA_040080225.1 Terricaulis sp. | reverse complement strand
CTTTCAACGCCGCGTTGTCGAGCATGGCGTCCGCGAGCAACCGCTTCAACTTGGCGTTTTCGCTCTCCAAGCCTCGCAGCCTCTGGGCGTCGGAGACGTCCATGCCGCCGTACTTGGCCTTCCAGCTGTAGAACGCAGCGCTCGACATCGCGTGCTTGCGGCACAAATCCTTGGTCGAAACCCCGGCCTCGTGCTCGCGCAGGATCGAAATGATCTGCTCTTCGCTAAACCGCTTCCGCTTCATCTTCCGGCTCCCGAATCGGGCCGGATTCTAGCTCCGCGTGGACAAGTTCTCGGGGGTCACGTCAATAAGTGCAGTTTGTAGCGGCCATTGGAGCAATTTGCAGCGTTCGCTGTCGTATCAACCTAAGATGGGCTTGCGATGGCCTATTTGGCGGACAACACTATCGCGCGATCTGGCGCGCCGAGCATTGGACCGATGATTGAGTTACACCGTGAGCATCTTTGAAAACTTCGACGCCAGCCAGTGGCGGGCCAAATACGTCGTTCCGGCCATGACGGATGCCGAACACGTATTGTATTTCAACGACCCAAAGGTTGGCGTTGCCGCAACAGCATTGCTGGAGTGTTTTTTGTGGGGCTTTCTTATGAATATGGCTCCGGGGTTCGTAAGTTTGCCGGACCCGCAAGGCGAGGAAGCCTTCGCCAGCTTGGTAGCGACCAGCTACGAGAAGTTTCTAATTCAGTCCGGCATGAAAATCGCGGACGCAAGCGAGGCCGCGAGTTTTTCACGTCTCTGGCTGGGCTTCTTGGTACTCGCTGGAGCAACGGTCAGAGAAGCGATTGAGAAGAAGGACACGAGCGGCGGGCCTAGCAAGTGGATGCGCGACTACCTGCAAGAAACCGAACAACTGCTTCCTGCGGAAACTCGCCACAAGGCCTTCGTGGTAAGCGGCGCGTCAGGCGACCTCGTTTTGTGTATGGCCGCCAACGCCGCTTGCGAGTCTATGACGAAACTCATGAGCGGGGACCTTGCAACCAGCAACGCCGAGCTGGAGGCTCAGCGTCATTCCGCCGGCTTGGATGTCTTTATCTCTTATAACCGAGGCGAACTAGCGCGCGCCCGATTGCTCGGCGAGGCCCTGTGGAAGGTCGGATTCAATGTATGGTTCGACCTCGCCATCCCGCCCGGTGACAATTTTTCGCGAGCCATCAACGAGCGTGTGAGGGCTGCACACGCGGTTCTGGTATGTTGGTCGCCCGCGGCCGCATCCTCACAATGGGTTCATGCGGAGGCGCTGGTGGGGTTCGACCGAAAAGTCCTTGTGCCGGCGTTGCTAGAATCTTGCACAGTGCCCACGCCATTTAACAGTGTGCACCATGAGGACATGCGGGATTGGAGCGGTGATTTGTCCGCCACTTCGCTCACAGCTCTCGTCGGTCGCATTTCTCATTTGTCCGGTCGCAACGGCCTCGTCGAGTGGCAGTCGATTGTCAAAGCTGGAGGGGTCTCAGTGTGTAAAGCGAGAGAATGGCAGGACAAATGGCCGACCGACGAATTGGCGAAACATCTTATTGTTTTCATGGGCACCCAGGGAAGCGCCGACGTATTCACACTAGATGACTTCAACCGATTTCGGACAAATCGATAGACTACATTTGTCGCTTGCCATCGGCCCAAGCCATGATCTCCCTTGTGAGCGCGCGCGAGCCATCGACCGCTGCCACCCACAGCAACACATCCCCATTCTCGCGACTTTTTGAGAATGCAGCGAATCTATTCTTCGCGGGTACCACGCTTTCACTTTGAATCAAGAATTCCTTCATCAGGTCCATCGGGCCGTGTTCAAAATAGCCCGTCTTCTCCAACTCAATGGCGAACGTTCTTCCAGCGACTTGGAGCAACGACACAAACAACATCATAAACTCCTCGGTCATTTCGACCGACACCCGAGAGCGCTGAACTGCTTCATCCCAATGCTGTCGAGCAGCCGTCGCTCGGAGCATAGCAAGCGTGTAGTCGAATTCTTCCTCGCTCATCCCAAATAGTAGTGGGGCAAAATTCAGAAAGTGCCCCCAGAAAAAGCACTCCATGAGTGAGTAAGCGGCCTCGCCAACTTGGTCATCTGCAACAAAAAGGGCGGGTTCTGCCCGGCGCAGGGCTGGCGCTATAAACGTGGGGCGCCACTGGTCGTGATGGAGGGTTTTCGCTACCATTGCTCCAGTATCCAACTTGGCATCCTGACCCGCCAGTCGTTATCCGTTCAGGGTTGATTGCACGGCGCTCACTCGCCGCCTCGGCCTGCGTTTGCACGAATGGCAAATATGGCCCATTCATGCTCTCGCCGCCATCATCTTACCAACGTCCGCATAGCATTCAAACCGAGACGCGCCGGCCCACGCTTACCCCCGCACCACGCCATCGCGCACCTCGAACATCTGCGCGCGATGCCCGAACGCTTCGAACAGGCTCTCATCGGTGCCGGTGAGCCAAGCTTGCCCAGGGTTTGCCAGCAATTCATCGAACAGCGCCGCGCGGCGCACGGCATCGAGGTGCGCGGCGGCTTCGTCGATCAGGATCAGCGAGGGCCCCGCGCCCGGATCGCTTGCGAGAGCGCGCGCCTGCGCCAGCGTGAGCCCCAGGAGCAACGCCTTCTGCTCGCCGGTGGAGCATTGATCTGCTTCCATGTTCTTGGCGGCGTGACGCGCCAGCAGATCGGAGCGGTGGGGGCCATCGAGCGCACGGCCGGCGCCAGCATCGCGCCCGCGCATATCGTGCAGAAGCGCTGCGAAGTCATCTTCCACATCGACGCTTTTGGCGCCGCGCTCGAACCGCGCTTCCAGCGCACCCTCAAGCGCAAGCACCACCTTCGGGAAAGCGCCGTCAGGACGCGCGTCGATGGCGTCCTGCAACCGATGAAGCGTTTCCACGCGGGCCGCCGCAATGGCGGACCCATGCGCCGACATCTCTCGCTCCAGGCCGCCAAGCCAAGCGTCATCGAACACGCGGTCAAGCAGCAGACGCTGACGCTCGCGCATGGCCCGCTCATAGGCTGCAGCGGATGCGCCGTGCTCGGTGGCGCGCGCAAGCGTCAGACGATCGAAGAAACGTCGGCGATCCCCGGCTGGGCCCGACCACAGCCGATCCATTGCCGGGGTAAGCCAGGTCATGCGCGCGGCTTCCGCGAGTTCAGCTGCCGTTGCCGGCTGGCCGTCGCGCCGCGCCAAGCGTTTGACCCCGCCCTCCGGCGTCCGCTCGGCGCCCGCGCCCAGCGCCGTTTCCTCACCATCCTGCCGCACACGCGCCGACACCGCCCACACTTGCGCGCGCATCTCATCTTCACCTGCGCGCGCCACATCGGTGAGCGAAGCGCCGCGCAAGCCTCTGCCTGGAGCGAGCATCGTCAGCGCTTCGAGAATATTGGTCTTTCCAGCGCCGTTGGGGCCGAACAAGCACACCGGCCGTGCGTCGAGCTGAAGGTCGAGGTCGGCGTGATTGCGGAAATTGCTAAGCGTCAGCCGGGTTATGTGGAGCGAAGTCACAACTCTCCTTCTCCAACCAACACCCGTTCCCGGGGCGCGGCGCAGCCGCGAGCCCAGGACCCATGTGTACCTTCGTGGACACTAGGAATCGCCACGCCTCGATCGCCCAGTGCCAATGGTCCCGATCTTCTCCTTGGGCGAATCCGGGAATGGGCGGCTGGGTGATGCGCGACAAGAACGGCCTTCTTGTCACACCCGCAAGGGCATCAGCACATAGAGCGCGTTCTCATCGGCCTCGTCGCGCACCAAAGTCGGCGATCCGGAATCGGCCAGCTCGAACAGCGCCGATTCTCCATCGATCTGCTGGGCGACATCGAGCAAGTAGCGCGCGTTGAAACCTATCTCCATGCTCTCGCTTGAATAATCGGCGGCAAGGTCCTCGGTGGCGACGCCGGCGTCCGGATTGTTCACGGTGAGCGTCACTTTGTCCTTGTCGAGCGCGAGGCGCACCGAGCGGGAACGTTCCGCGGAAACAGTAGCGACGCGATCCACCGCTTCGGCGAACGTCTTATTGTCGATCTTCAAGATCTTGGAATTTCCCTTGGGGATGACGCGCGCATATTCTGGAAACGAGCCGTCGATCAGCTTGGACGTCAACACCGCGTCGCCAAGCGCAAAGCGGATTTTCTGCGGCGAAACCGCAATCTCAACCATGTCGGCAGCGTCGTCGAGCAGGCGTTTCAGTTCGTTGATGGTCTTGCGCGGCACGATCACGCCCGGCATGCCCGGCGCGCCCTTGGGTGCAGCGGTGTCGGCGAGCGCCAAGCGATGCCCGTCCGTCGCAACCGCGCGCAGCGACGCTTCGCCAGCGGCGTTGGTGACGGTGTGAAAGAAGATCCCGTTCAGATAATAACGGGTCTCCTCGGTTGAGATGGCGAAGCGGGTTTTATCGACTAGGCGCGCGAGCTCGGTGGGCTCGACCTCGAAACGCGTTTCAAAGCCGTCTGAGGGCATGGACGGAAAATCGCCGGCCGGCAAAACCGGCAGGTGCAGGCGTGACTTGCCCGCGGAAATGAAGAGCCTCGGGTCGTCGCCGCTGACCTCGAATTTAATCGCCGCTTTGTCCGGCAGCTTGCGAACGAAGTCGTAAAGGTAGTTGGCGGGCGCTGTGGTCTGCCCAGCGCGCTCGACCTCCGCGGGCGCGGCCTCGGCGATCTCGATGTCGAGGTCGGTGGCGGTCAAGCGCAGATGGTCGCCTTCGGCCGCCATCAAGACATTGGAGAGGATGGGTATGGTGTTGCGCCGCTCGACGACGCTTTGAACGTGGTTCAGCGCTTTGAGGAGCGCCTGGCGCTCAATCGTCAGCCGCATTGCTTCATCCCGACCTCTGGCGCCTCCGACCTTCAGCGCCGGAGGGCGCATATGAAACGACCCCCGCTTCAGAGGCTGAGTCGCCTCTTCGCGGGGGTCGGAAGCTAGCAGCGCCGCGCCGGGGTCCCAAGCCCAATTTGCAAGATTTCGAGAGCGCGACCAGCGACGGCATCAGGACGTGGGCGGTTCAGGGCTCGCGGCGCACCGCACGCGCGACGTTCTCGAGTTCGGCCCGGAACGTCGGGTCCTGCTCGATCATGGCGGCGATGCGATCGCGCGCATACATGATTGTGGTGTGGTCAAAGCCGCCAAAGCGCTGGCCGATATCGGGCAGTGAAGCGTGGGTCATTTTGCACGCCAGGAACATCGCCACCTGCCGCGGACGCGCCACCGCGTGGCGACGGGTGCGCTCCAGCAATTGCTGCAGGCTCATATTGTAGTGACGAGCCACAACCTTCTGAACAAGTTGTACAGTGATGCGCTTTTCGGCGGCGTCGCTGAGCTTGTTTTGCAGGGCGTTGGTTGCGGCTTCTAATGTCACTTCAGTGCCTCCCGAAATTTTCCACTCAATGAGCAATTGGCACACCGCGCCATCGAGTTCGCGGCCGGTCACATGCATGCGCTCGGCGATGAAATCAAGCGCTTCCGTGGCGACGCTGAAGCCGGGCGATGTGATCGCGTGGTGACGCACGCGCATGTCCAGAATGCGGCGGCGCAGTTCGGCGTCGGGCTCGAATATTTCGCACGAAGCCGCGCCTTTCAGTTTCGAGCGCCACGCATCGTCAAGGCCTTCCAGCCCCTCAGCGCCATGATTGGCGGCGAGCACGACCTGACCGCCGCGGCGCGTCACGTCATACATGGTGTCGAACGCTTCCGTTTCGGTCATCTTCTTCCCGCAAATGCGGTGAAAATCGTCGATCAACAGGAGATCGGGCGCACGCACGAATTCCTTGAACGCACTGGAATCGCGCTTCTTGTGCAAGGCGCTTTGGAAGCCTTCCAGATAATCCTGGCCGGTCATCAGCAGCACCTTGCGCTCCGGTGTTCGCACCTTCGCTTCGTACGCAAGTGCGGCCAACAGGTGCGACTTCCCGCAGCCAGGCGGCGAGTGCACGAGCCAGATGGGAAATGCGACGCCAGCGGCGGCGGCGATCATTTGCGCAACGGTCAGCGCACGGTGATTGGACGAGGCGGTGCAAAAACTCTCAAAGGTAAGCGACTGAGCCTGCGCACGGTCAGCCGCAGCAGGGCGTTGCCGCTGACTAAGGCGATCATCCACCAGTGCACGAACATCTTCCGGAAATTCCTCTTCCAAGAGAATCTCGACCGGTCCTGCCTTGGCCTCGTGGGCGCGCAAACGCGCTTCCAGCCGATGCTGAACCTGCTGCCGCAGGCGCTCCTGAGCCACGCGAGATCCGGTGCGAAACAGGAGCGACCCGTTCCATTCCGCAACGAAGCGGAGCGGATCGATGTAGGAACGGAAGAAATCCGCCCCGAACTCTCCCAAAAGCTCTCGGCGCACCATTTCGTAGGCGCGATTAATGCCGAAGCCAGCTGACCCGCCGCTGGCGGCGTCGTTGCCCTGTTCCATAGCCAACCCCTTGCTAAGAACTTATGATTATTGACGTTTCGCTGCCCCGCCCCGGGGCAACCAGAACTTGCGGACAAACCCTCCCCTGCCAGCGCGAGACAACCTCGTCTGGAGCAAACGCACTGCGTTTCCTGAAGATGCGTCAAGCGATCAGCTCGCCTAACGAACGAAACGATGCGCCGAAAATGGGGAGCCGGTCAAGGGAGGTGATGTTTACTTTTTCGAGATATTCCACATCTTGTGCGGAATGATCTTAACTGTTTGAAAACAAACAAATTTGATAGTTTTTTCGAGAGATTTTTGAACGCCGGATACGGCCAAATATTCACTGTTTCCAAACAGCGCCGTAGCCGAATTGAAACATTGGCAGGCGCGCGACTAGGTCGCCTAGGACGCGCAATAAGGCAGGAAGCCTATTTGGCGGCGAGGGCGGCGACGCGCTTGGAAAGCCGCCCCACTTTGCGGCTCGCGGTGTTCTTGTGAACCACCTTCTTGCTCGAGGCGCGCATAGTCTGGGATTCGGCTTCCCGCAGCGCTTCCTGAGCTTTTTTGGCGTCGCCAGCGGCGATCGCTTCTTCCACTGTCCGCCAGGAGGAGCGCATGCGCGTGCGGCGCGCTTTATTGACCACCGTACGGGTAATGTTACGGCGCTCTGCCTTCTTTGCGGACTTGGTATTCGCCATGGCGATGTGGGTTCCAGGATGTAATTTCGGATGCGAAGCGCGGGGCTATAGCGGCTCCCCAAGCCGCCGTCAAACCTACCTGTTCTTGAACGTCGGCGTTCGTTTTTCGATGAAAGCGGCCATCCCTTCCTTTTGGTCCTCGGTGGCGAAAAGTCCGTAGAATAAGCGCCGCTCGAACTTGAGGCCATCATTGAGCGGCGTTTCGAATGCGGCGTTCACCGCTTCCTTGTTGGCGATGGTCGCGAGCCCGCCCATCGCCGCGATCTTCTTCGCGGCAGCGAGGACCTCTTCCATCAGTTTGTCCGCCGGCACGATGCGCGCAACCAGCCCCGCGCGCTCGGCTTCCGTCGCATCCATCATCCGTCCCGTGAGACACAAATCCATCGCCTTGGCCTTGCCGATCGAGCGCGCCAGCCGCTGCGACCCGCCCCATGCGGGCATGACGCCGAGGGTAATTTCCGGCTGGCCAAACTTGGCGTTGTCGGCGGCGATGATGAAGTCGCACATCATCGCCAGTTCGCAGCCCCCGCCCAGCGCATAGCCCGCGACAGCTGCAATGATCGGCTTGCGGCAGCGCGGCACGCGTTCGAGATTAGAGAACGGATCGCGCGCAAAAAAATCCGCGAACGAGCCGTCGGCCATCTGCTTGATGTCGGCGCCGGCGGCGAACACCTTCTCCGAGCCGGCGATGACGATGCAGCCTATCGCATCGTCGGCTTCGAAGGCGTCAAGCACAGCGCTCAATTCACCGATCAGCGCTTCGTTGAGTGCATTCAACGCCTTGGGACGATTGAGCCGGACGATGCCGACGCCAGCGTCGGTTTCAGTAAGGATGTTTTCGTAGGTCATGAGGCCATTATGGACCGTCGGCGGTCCATAATGTCAACGCTGACACTTGCCACACCAGAACGTCGAACGCCCGCTGTGCACGGCGCGCTTGATCGCGCCGCCACATTTCGGCGTGAAACACACAGCGCCTTCCCGATCGTACACGCGGAAGCGTTGTTGGAAGGCGCCTTGTTTGCCATCGACTTGGGCATAGTCGCTCAACGTCGAACCGCCGGCTGCGATCGCCTCCCCAAGCACGGCGCGGATCGCGGGTGCGAGCCTTTCCAGGCGCGCTGGTGAAACACTGCCCGCCGCACGCGCGGGCGCGATACCGGCGCGGTGCAGCGCTTCCACCACATAGATGTTGCCCAGCCCCGCGACCACGCGCTGATCCAGCAATGCGGACTTCACGTTGGCCTTTTTGCCGGCGAACGCCTCGGCGAGATAGGGCGCGTTAAAATCGTTGCCCAGCGGCTCGGGACCTAGACCCTTGAACCATGGGTGCGCATCGAATGCTTCGCGCGCAATCAGGTCCATGTAGCCGAAGCGACGTGGATCGTTGAACTCGAGACACGGCCCCTCTTCCATCTCGATCACGACGTGGGTGTGCGCGGGGTTCAGCGGTTCGGCGTAGTAGAAATCGCCCGGCTGTTGCTTCAAACCCGAGACAAACCACCGCCCCGTCATGCCAAGATGCGTCACCCAGACGGCGCCGTCGTCCAGCTCCGCCAGCAGATACTTCGCACGGCGCGTCAGCGCTTCCACCCGCCGCCCCGAAAGCCGCGTCGCAAAACGCGGCGGAAACGGAAAGCGCAAATCCGCGCGCTTGGTCTGCGCCCTCGTGATGCGCTTGCCGACCAGATGCGGCGCAAGCCCCCGTCGCACGGTTTCCACCTCAGGGAGCTCAGGCATGCGGCGAAATGTCGGAAATCAAAAGCGAATCCATTGCCCAGCGATATAGCCCCGCCCACGCCTCGCCGCTATGCTCCACCCATGCCCACCGACACCGCCCCTTTCGGCTTTAAGGACGTGCCCAAGGCCGAGAAGGCCGAGCGCGTCAGGGGCGTGTTTTCGGCCGTTGCCTCAAAATACGATCTGATGAACGACGCCATGTCGGGGGGCATGCACCGGTTTTGGAAGGACGCGGCCGCCGCCAAGCTCAATCCTCAGCCGAGCGAACTTATCCTCGATGTCGCCGGGGGCACTGGCGACATCGAGGATAAGTT
>JBEBIU010000113.1:0-9178 GCA_040080225.1 Terricaulis sp. | reverse complement strand
TCCACCCTCACCCCAGCCCTCTCCCTCCCAAAGGAGGGAGAGGGAGCAAGCTAAAACACCGCCTCCGGCTCCCCGCCCATCATGCGCGCACGCACCAGCGGGATCGGCGGGCCGCCATAGGTCAGGAACTGATCGTGGAACGCCTTCCAACCTTCGCGGCCGCCACGCGTCGCGGTCCAATCCTCGCGCAAGCGGCGGATCAGCAGTTTGCCCATGGTGTAGTTTAGGTAGGCCGGGTCGTAGGTTCCGCGCGCGGCTTGCTGGCGGGCGTTGCCTTCGTCCTGATAACACTCATTCACGAACATGGCCCGCGACTGTTCCACGGTCATGCCCTGCGTGTGCAGCCCGATGGCGGAAAGAAAGCGGCAATCGCGACGCAGCGCGTTCGATATTTGCCCGATGTGCACCGAGGGATCGCCATTGCTCAGCCCGGCGTCCCACATCATCTCTTCTGTGTAGTGCGCCCAACCTTCGGCGTAGGCGTAACCCACGAACACGCGTCCGAATTGCGAGGGCGAGCGATTGGCATGCAGGAAGTTTAGGAAGTGTCCGGGCCATACTTCGTGCACCGACACGAACAACAGCTCGTTTTCGCCCGGCACGAAGTCAGCCTGCACGCGCGCCGGCCAACTCGGATCGGGCGGAGCGATGTAATAGACCGACGGGAGATTGGTTTCGTAGGGTCCCGGAATGTCGATATAGGCGAAGTTCTGGCGCGCGAATGGCGGCGCTTCCTCGACCTGCGCTTCTTCCGTACCCGGGATGGTGACGAGGTCCTTCTCCACCAGGAATGCGCGCAGACCCGCCAATTGCGCGCGCGCGCCTTCGACCGCGCCGCCTTGCGGCTTCTGCGCGCCCATGCGCGCCATGCAGGCCGGCAGCGTCGCGCCCGGCGCGTATTGCGCACAGGCCTCACGCAACGCCTGTTGGTTGCGCGCGAGGTCGGCGCGGCCGATAGCCTCCAATTCCGACAACGGAACATCGACCATTTCGGTGTCACGGATCATTTGCGCGAAGCGTTCGGGCCCAAGCGCGAAATCCTGGGTGGCGGTGGCGCGCTGGGTCTCGACCCAGTTCGCCAGCTCCGTCATCGCCACTGATGCAGCATTCGAAGCGGTGCTGAGTTCAGCTTGCAGCGCAGCGTCGGTGACGGACGCGAACGCGGCTTTGCCGTCGCCAGAGTAATATTCCGCCAACCCGCCGAACGCCGCCTTGCCGTAATTGACGAAGGGAAGCGGCATCGGCGTTCTGAGATTGGCGCGAATTTGCGTCGCTGCTTGTGGCACGGCGTTTAGGTAAGCGATGTAAGCGCGCAAGCGCACATCCGCCGCCGCATAGGGCCGCGTGATGTACATGGATGGGCTAAGCGCGCCCATGTAATAGGCCGGGTTCGTGTGGGGCTGATCGGCGGTCTCCAGCCAGAACAAATTGCCGCGCGTCACCGCCACGAGATAGTCGCGTTCGAAGGCCTGCTCTTCGTTGAGGCCGTTGAACCCTTGCGCCTCTTCGATGGCGGCTTTCAGCGTGGCGATGCGCGCTGTGATCCCAGTTTCGCTCCAATCCGGCAGCTTGCCGTCAAACTCGTGGCGCCCCTGCGAGGCCGCGAAAGCAGGTTCAGCCTCGAACGAAGCCTCGATGAAGCGGTCGCGGAACTGATTCCACGCCGCCCCGCCAGGCGCACAGCCCGTCAACCCCAGCATAACCGCCGCCACGGCCGCAACCATCCGCATCATCTAACAACTCCGCGTCACTCAGCTCACGTCCTTAGCGCGCCCATCGCCGGTCGCGCCAGCCCTGAACGACCAACGCACTTCGCCTTGTGGCAAAAGACTGACTCGCATTTCCAGCTGGACTGTGCGACAAGGACCTGCGGGCCGACGCGGGGCGCCCGCTGAGACGTTTCCGTCCAAGACCCGCTTCGAACGGCGCCGCAACGCGCCCGAACGGAGCGTCATATGGACGATCGCCGAAGCGTAGAACTTAGACTCAACGAACTCTTTGGCGCCAGCCGCCCAACAATTTGGGTCACGCGTGAGCGACCGAAAATCGACCGCATCGCCTGCCCCTGGCTGATCCGGCGTTTCATCGACGCGGACGCGCGCATTCTCTATGCGCCGACCGCGCAGGTGTTTGAAACCGCAAGCCGCGAAACCGGCGTCGCCTTCGACATCCCGGGAGCGCCCTTCTCCCATGTCGGCGACTTGTGCAGCTTCGATGCTTTCATCGGCCAATTCAAACTCGGCGGCGACCCGGGTCTAGCAGCTTTGGCGCCGATCGTGCGCGGCGCCGACACCGACCGCCACGAGCTCGCCCCGGAAGCCGCCGGTCTGCACGCGCTTTCGCTCGGGCTCTGCGTGAACTTCACCGACGATCACGCCTTGCTCTCGCAAGGGATGATCTTCTACGACGCTCTCTATTCCTGGGCGACCCGCGCACGCGGCGAGCGTCACGATTGGAGGCCGGCATGAACGTCGCGCCTCCAATCTTACTCTCGCGCCGCGATCTCGCGGCAGCCGAGGACGCATTCCGCGCGCTTGCCGATGGACGCGCGAGCACGGCCGCGCCCATGCATATTGAGACCGCGCGCGGCCTATTTCACGCCAAGGGCGGCGTCTATCGTAACGAGCGCGGTTATGTTGCGGTCAAACTCAACGCCAATTTTCCCGGCAACCCTGAGCGCACCGGCTTGCCGATTCAGGGCGCGATCCTGCTCTGCGATGCTGACAATGGCGCGCTGCTTTGCATCCTGGACTCAGCAGAGGTGACGTTGCGTCGAACGGCTGCGGCCACTGCGTTGGCGGCGCGTCATATGGCCCCGCCTCATGCACGCACGGTGCTGCTCTGCGGATGTGGCGTGCAAGCGTTAGCGCACGCGGAGGCGCTCGCCGATCTGTTCAAACTGGAGGTCGTGTTGTGCTGGGATCAGCGTCTTGAAAACGCGCTCGCCCTCGCCACGCGCATCAAAACGGATTTGTCGCTTCCCGCTCAAAACGTGGTGGATTTAACAGCAGCGCGAAACGTCCAAATCATCGTTACCTGTACGACATCGACCGCGCCGTTTCTCGGCCCCGAGCACGTGCAACCGGGCGCGTTCATAGCGGCCGTCGGCGCCGACAATCCCAGTAAGAACGAGATCACGCCGGCGCTCATGGCCCGATCGACGGTCGTTTGCGATTCCACCGCGCAGTGCGCAGCAATGGGCGATCTTCATCACGCGCTCGAGGCCGGTGCAGTATCTCGAGAGCAAGTGCACGCCGAGTTGAGCGAGGTGGCGTCGGGCGTCAAGCCTGGGCGTTTGAGCGCGGAGGAGATCGTGGTTTTCGACTCCACCGGCCTAGCGGTGCAGGACGCGGCGGCGGCATCCATGGCGTATCTACGCGCGCAGCAGGAAGGGCGGGGATTGCGGTGCTCGTTGCATGAATGAAATCCCACCCCTGCGCGAATTCACCGCCGCCAGCTTCAAGATTGGCTGTCTCGGCTTTGGCGGACCCGCGGGCCAGATCGCGCTGATGCATCGCGCCTTCGTCGATGAGAAGAAATGGATCGGCGAAGAAGCGTTTCAGCACGCGCTGAATTTCTGCATGTTGCTGCCCGGACCGGAAGCACAGCAGCTGGCGACCTATATCGGCTGGCGGCTGCATGGCGTTGGAGGCGGCCTGATTGCGGGCGTCCTTTTCGTTCTGCCAGGCGCGCTCGTCATGCTCGGGCTCTCCATCCTCTATGTGTACGCTGGGCAGGCGTTGCTGGTTGAGGCCGCGTTCTACGGCATACGGGCCGCCGTCGTCGCCTTGATCGCCGAGGCGCTCTTGCGCGTGGGCAAGCGCGCACTGAAGACGCCTGCGCATTGGCTAATCGCGGCGGCGAGCTTTCTCGCGCTCTGGCTTGGACAGATCCCGTTCCCGCTGGTGATCTTGGCGGCTGGCGTACTCGGCGCCTTAGCGCCGCGCGCAAATGTGAGCGCCGCCGCGCCATCGCCCGAGCCCGTCCGCGCCGCGGATGCGCTCAAGGCAGCGGCGTTCTGGGGCGCCCTCTGGTTGACGCCGCCTTTGACAGCTCTTCTTGTGCTTTCGCCGGCGCACACACTCGCGCAGATTGGCGCATTATTTTCGACGCTCTCCATGGTGACTTTCGGCGGCGCCTACGCGACGCTCGCCTACCTCGCGCAACAAGCGGTCGATACGCAACATTGGCTGAGCGCCGCGCAGATGATCGAAGGCCTCGGCCTTGCCGAAACCACGCCGGGGCCGTTGGTGCTCGTCAACCAGTTCGTCGGCTTCCTCGCCGGGTGGAACAGCGGCGGCCTCGGGCTGGCGTTTGCCGGGGCGGCGATGGCGACCTGGTGTACGTTCGCGCCCTCGTTCGTCTGGATCTTCGCTGGCGCGCCCTTTGCCGAACGCCTGCGCGCCAACGCCCGCGCCTCGGCGATCCTGCACGCGATCTCCGCCGCGACGCTGGGCGTCATCGCCCACATGGCGGCCTGGTTTACGCTGCACGTGCTGTTCGCCGAAATCGGGCGCACCACGCTGGCGCCGGGCGTCGCCCCGCTTTGGCCGGAGCTATCGAGCTTCGACGCGGTGGCCGCGGGCCTCTGCCTCGCCGTGCTCGCGCTCGCCTTCGGGCTACGGCTGGGACCGCTCGCGCTGGTGGCGGCGGCGATCGCATCCGGGTTGGCCGCGCACGGACTGGGCTTGGTTTAACCGAGATCAATGCCTCAACATAATTCTCCGCCATTCCGGATCGCGCTCCGCGCGTCCGGAACCCAGGGGCAACAGGCTCGCTCCATGATCCCCTGGGTTCCGGGTATCGCTTCGCGATCCCGGAATGACGGAGATTTATGTACAACTATCCTGGTTACAACCGCGCCAGCCAGTCGATCAAATGACCGGTCGTCGCATCCGGCGCTTCCTGTTGCACCCAATGGCCCGCGCCTGGAACTATGTGAGCGCCACGGAAATCCGTGAGTAGCTCGCGCATGCCGGCGATCAAACTATCGACATTGCCGTCGCCAAACATCTTCAGCACCATGTCCTCCGCGCCGGCGACAAACAGCGAGGGCTGATGCACCTTGCGATCCTCCACCGCATTCATCATCGCCCAATCGCGTTCGAAATTGCGGTAGCGATTGACCGGACCACGAAAGCCCGAGCGCTCGAATTCGCCGACATAATAGTCGATGTCGGCGGGCGTGAGCCAACCCGGAAACGGACTGGGATCTGGCAAACCGTACAGCAGGGGTTCGCCGACGGGCTTGTCGCGATTCCCCCAGCGGCCGCTGGAATCGGCGGAGGCAGCGTAATACATGCGGCGCAGCGTGCCGCGCACGTCGCCTTCCAACTCGGCCTCCGCGACGCCCTCGTCCTGGAAATACGCCATGTAGAAGAACTTGCCCTGGTCGGTGTACATGGCCTTGAAGATGTGATTGAGCGGCATCGGCGGCAGCGCGTAATACGGCACCGAGAGCCCGGCGACGCCTCGCACTTTGCTGGGATGCAGCACCGCGGTGTGCCAGACGATGGGCGCGCCCCAATCGTGGCCGATGAGCACCGCAGGCGCGTTCGGCGACCATGCATCGATGACACCGACGACATCGGCGCACATGTTCGCCATTGAATACGCTTCCACTTCGTGGGGCTTGTCCGAGCCGCCGTAGCCACGCACGTCGATGGCGCACGCCGTGAACCCCGCCGCCGCCAGCGGCGCCATCTGATGGCGCCACGAATACCAGCTCTCGGGAAAGCCGTGCACCATCAGCACTAGCGGGCCCTCGCCTTGTACGGCGACGCGGAGGCGGATGCCGTTGGTCTCGATCATGCGGAATTCTGGGGTCATCTCGGTTCCTCCTCGATCGCCTCTGCAGCCTCTTCGTTCATGGCCTGAGCTTCGCGGCTGGGTACGATCAGCGGCGCCGGCTGCGGCGTCGTCATATTTCCCCGGATCAGGGACCTGCCGGCCTCGATGCCGCCGGCGATCTGCAGATCGAGCCGTTCGGCGTCACGGTCGCGCACTTCCTCGATCGTCTCGGCGATCTCGAAATCGTTGACGCCCAGCTCACGCAGCACCGCGCCCGAGAAACGCAGCGCCGATTCCATCGTTTCGCGAATTTGGTAATCGACGCCGGCCGCCGCTAAACGCAAGACATGGCCACGATCGTAAGCGCGTACAAAGAGCTTAGCCTGAGGAAATTCCGCCTTCGCCAACGCGACGATCTTATCCGCCACTTCCGGTTTATCGACGCAGACCAGGATAGCCTCCGCGCGCGCCGCGCCGGAAGCGCGCAACACGTCAAGCCGGGTCCCGTCACCGAAATAGATTTTGAACCCGAACCGCGCCGCAGCGCGGATCATCTCGACATCGGTCTCAATCAGCGACATGTCGACGCCGCGCGCCAGCAAGGGCTGGCTCGCCATTTGCGCGAAGCGGCCGAAACCGATGAACAGTACGCGGCCATTGAGGTTGGCGGCTTCCTCGACGCCGTCGCGAGATTGTTCGGGCTCTGGCGTCAACCGCCGCTGCGCGATCACCGCGAGCGGCGCCAGCGCCATGGAAACGATGACGATAGCGGTCATGATCGAAGCCAAGCGCGCATCGATCACGCCGGCTGCGAGCGCGGCCGCGTAAAGTACGAAGGCGAACTCCCCTCCCTGCGCAAACAGCGCGGCGCGATGAACCGCCTCCGCCTGGTCAGCGCCGAACCGACGCGCCACCAGATAAGCGCCCAGGCCTTGCACCGCCATGAACATGAGTGCGCCGACCAGGATCAGTTTCCAGTCGGCGAACGCTGCGGGAATGTCGAGCGCCATGCCCACGCTCATAAAGAACAAGCCCAGCAGAATGCCGCGGAACGGCTCGACGTCGGCCTCCAATTGGTGACGGAACGAGCTTTCCGAGAGCAACACGCCCGCGAGAAAAGCGCCCATCGCCATCGAAAGCCCGCCCCATTGCATCAGCAGCGCCGCGCCGAGCACCACCAGCAACGCCGCCGCACTCATCACTTCGCGCGCGCCAGCTCGCGCCAGCACCATGAAGATCGGATTCAACACCCAGCGACCCGCGGCATAGACCCCGGCAATGGCGACAAGCGCCAGGGTAGCACTTTGCCATGCAGGACGCACGCTCTCCACGAAGACGCCCCCATTCAGCGATGCAAGCAAGGCCACCAAAGCCAATAGCGGCACGATCGCGAGATCCTCGAACAGTAGGATCGCGGTCGCGCGCGCACCTGCTGGCGTCGCGGTTTCGCCCGCGTCATCCATCATTTTCATGATGATCGCGGTGGAGGAGAGTGCAAAGCCCAGCGCTGCGACCAAAGCGGCTTGCCAAGTGAAACTCGGGAACGCGCCCGCGAACAATACCCACGCGGCGCCGGTCGATAGCCCGGCGCACACCAGCACATGGGCGGCGCCGACACGGAAGATGTCGCGCCGCATCGCCCAGAGCTTGGCCGGGCGCATTTCGAGACCAATGAGAAACAGGAACATCACCACGCCAAGCTCGGCGACTTGCAGCACGGCGTGCGGTTCAGAAACCACGCCAAGCGCGTGCGGACCGACCGCAAGCCCAGCCGCCAGAAACCCGAGCACCGAGCCAAGGCCGAGTCGAATAAAGATCGGCGCCGCAACGACACCCGCCGCCAGCACCGCCACCGCCTGCGCTAGCGTCACGCCTTGTTCTGCTTCGACAACCATTTGGCTCTCCCGCCGGCAACGTGCCGCTGCTCCGACTGGCAAAATCATGCCACCAACCAGAGCCGATCGCTTACCTTCAGATCATGAACTCCGTCATCCCGGGCTTGCGGAGCAAGACCCGGGACCCAGGGGCAACCACTCAGCGCTACGGTCCCCTGGGTCCGGATCGCGCTTCGCGCGTCCGGAATGACGCAACTATTGTTGCATAGGGCAATGTTCGGACCAGCTCGTCGAGCGCGAAGCGCAAGCTCAAACACCATGCCGGCAGGGACGCGCTCGGTCCATAACCCCCACCCTCCCGCAGGCCTTGCCTTGGTCCGGCGCGAATCCTTCTATGGTCGCCCCTTCCCCGGGCCTGGAGCGCGCGATGATCGAGAACACCAAGCTGACGGCGCTTGTCGCCTCGCGCATCTGCCACGACATGGTCGAACCGATGAGCGCCATGATCCAGGGGCTCGAAATGATCAAGGGGGGCGATGGTAAGCTCGACCCTGACGCGCTCTCGCTGCTGGACCATGGCGTCGCAAAGGCATGGGCGAAGCTTGAGTTCTTCCGCTTCGCACTAGCGGGCGCACTGGCGGAGGGGGATTCGACACTGGAGGAAGGCCGCGAGGTCGCGCACAAACTCTATTCGGTGCTGAAGCCAGAACTGAAATGGAGTGCGCCCAACATCGCCATGCCGCGCCCGGCGGTTCGGGTGATCGTCAATCTCTTGCTGATCGCCAACGAATGCCTGCCTCGCGGCGGCGCCGTCGAGCTGACCGGCGAAACCGGCGAGGTGCGGGTGACCGCCGCCGGCCCGCGCGCCAAGTTGCGCGAAACCACCGCCGCCGCGCTGCGCGGCGACGCCGGTGAACTCTCCGGTCACACCATCCAACCCACCCTGACATCGCTCTTGGCGCGCCAGGGCGGGATGGAATTGAGCGCCCGCGAGAGCGAGGAAAAGGTCGAGTTGATTGCACGGTCTTCGGCGTTCAGGCTTTAGGAGCGGTCTGAAAAAGCGCTGTGGAGGCATTGTGCGGCCTTCGACGTGCTCAGGCTGACGCAGATCTCGGCGCAAACGGCGTCACCCCCCGACTTGATCCGGGGCCGTCGAAGCGCGACGCCGAGCAGGACTTGTTCAGAGTCTCCTTTGGCGTAGCGCCTGCCGGCCGGGCTTGCTAAGGAGCGCCAAGAGCAATCCCGGCGAGATCATGCGCACATCAGTTTCGATCCATTTGCGTGGGCGCCGCCGACGGGGCAGCCCATGAGCGCCTCCCCCGTCGCCTCGGTGGTGGTCGCCGTCCTCAACGAAGCTGAAAACGTCGCCGAGGTGTGCGACGAAATTCTGCGCGCGATGACGTCATGGGACAATTTCGAGATTGTCTGGGTCGATGACGGCTCCACCGACGACACTCCCGCCCGACTGAGCGAAATCGCACGGCGCGATCCGCGCGTGCGCCTGGTGCGCCACGATCGCCGTTGCGGCAAATCGCAAGCGGTTCGCACCGGTG
>JBEBIU010000192.1:0-1922 GCA_040080225.1 Terricaulis sp. | reverse complement strand
GTCTGGATGCGCGCGCTCTCGAACGTCGCCATCAATTGCTTGAAGCCCTGCCCCTCCTCGCCGCCAAGCAAATTCGTCGTCGGCACGTGGAAACCGGCGAATCCGATCTCGTACTCCTTCATCCCTCGATAGCCGAGAACCTCAATCTCGCCGCCCGACATTCCAGGCGCTGGGAATGGATCGCTATCGGTCCCGCGCGGTTTTTCCGCCAGCAGCATCGACAGGCCGCGATGGTCGGTGCTGTTGGGATCTGTACGCACCAGAAGCGTCATCAAATCGGCGCGCGCGGCGTGAGTGATCCAGGTTTTGGCGCCAGTGACGACATAGTCTCCACCCACCTTTCGAGCGCGCGTTTGGATGCTCCCAAGATCGGAACCGGTGTTGGGCTCGGTAAACACCGCCGTAGGCAGCACGTAGGCACGGGCGATCCGCGGCAACCAGCGCGCCTGTTGCTCGGGCGTGCCCCCGCTCATAATCAGTTCCGCGGCGATTTCCGAGCGCGTGCCGAGCGAGCCAACGCCGATATAGCCGCGCGACAATTCCTCCGACACGACGCACATCGCCGTTTTGCCCAGGCCCGAGCCGCCGTATTGTTCAGGGATGGTGAGCCCAAACACGCCGAGCGCACCCATATGTTCGACGATCTCGATCGGGATGAGTTCGTCGCGCATATGCCAACCATGTGCATGGGGAACCACTTCGCCTTCCGCGAATTTGCGGAATTGATCGCGGATCAGCTCGAAGTCCGCGTCGAGACCCGTGTTCTCCAGGGTCGCCCGCCCGCGCGCCTCGCGCAGCACTTCGGCGAGGCGCGTTTTCTCTTCTTGAGAAATGGTCAGCGTCACCATCGGCGCCGCGACGCCAAAATCGGCGGGACGGATCGCCTCGACCTGCGTCATAGGCACGCCGCCCGCGAGCTGAGCAGAATATTCCGCTGCCACGAGATGCGCCAGTAGGCGCTCCACCTCGCCGAAAGCGCCCTGCGCGTGCAGCGTTCGCGCCCAAGCCGCAACCTCCCGCAGCGCTTCGGCATAGGTCGCGACCCACGCCAAGCCGTGAACCAGGTGCTGCTCACGGTCGAGGAGCGCGCGATCGAGCTTGCCGTCTGCTGTCACACGCACAAGCACCGCGGCGCGCGCGGCGGCGGCGTACTTCGCGGCCTCGGCAGCCGTCACACCGAGCGCGGAGATATGTTCGGCGTTCATCGAGCCTCGCGATTCCGCGGCAAGCTTAACCCGGCGAGCAAGGCCCCGCAAAGCCGTTCACGCCGCAACGCCAAACAGCGCCCCGATGCCTGCCGTCAACGCCAGGGCAAGCGCGCCCCAGAAAGTGACCCGCAGCGCCGCCCGCGCCATGCCCGCCCCGCCCGTGCGCGCGCCCAAAGCGCCGAGCAGCGCCAGAAAGATCAAAGACGCGACCGAAACCGCAACCGGCATTTGTGCGTACGGCCAAAGTGCTGCGATCGCCAAGGGCAGCGCCGCACCTGCAGCGAATGTAAGCGCCGAAGTGAGCGCCGCCTGGATCGGCCGCGCACGCGTCAAGTCGGAAATGCCCAGTTCATCGCGCGCGTGAGCGCCAAGCGCATCCTTGGCCATCATCTGCTCAGCGACCTGGCGCGCCAGCGCTGGTTCGACGCCCCGGGCGCTGTAGATTTGGGTAAGTTCCTCCAGTTCGAATTCCGGCTGCGACGCGAGTTCGCCGCGTTCGCGCGTTAGATCGGCCTGCTCGGTGTCGCTCTGCGAACTCACCGACACATATTCTCCCGCCGCCATCGACATCGCTCCCGCGACCAAGCCGGCGACGCCCGCGACCATCACCGCCTCGCGCGACGCGTTGGCGGCGGCGACGCCGACGATCAAACTCGCGGTCGAGACAATGCCGTCATTGGCCCCCAGCACCGCCGCGCGCAGCCAGCCTACGCG
>JBEBIU010000112.1:0-9233 GCA_040080225.1 Terricaulis sp. | reverse complement strand
GGCGATCTTGTTTGGTCAACGGGGCGGCGATTTTCGAAAGCGCCGGCGGGGACGCCGGCGGTCCAAGATTGACGCTACCCCCTCCGCGCGCGGACGAGTTCTTCCAGCTCCGTCACCGGGGCTTGCGCGGCGGCGATCGCTTCGCTCAAGCGTCGCGCGGCGATGGTGAGGCCGGTTGCGGCGCGCTCGAGCGTGGACTGGCTTTCGCTGGTCGACGTCTCAAACTCCGCGCGTGCATTCATGTAGGCGGCGATGGCGATCTCCAGCGTCTCCGCCGCCGGCGTAGCGATCGCCTCCGCTTGTCCAAGCGCGCGCTTGAACGCCATGGGAGCATTGGGATCGCGGACGATGTCCGTGGCTTCCTCGATCACGGCCGCATAGGAATGCAGCAGCGCATAAGCGCGCTGATCGAGCGTGCGCGCGGCGCTGACCGGGTTGGCGATCTCGGTCTGCCCGACATGGACCGAGGCGCAAGCGGGCGTCGCGGCAAGTGCGATGGCGAGCGCGATGGTGCGCAAGGGGTGTCGCATATTGTACTCTCCAAGTTAGACGATGGGACCGCGCGCGCGGGTGCGCCCGATGGCGACGCCGATAAGGCCAAGCGAGGTGACAAGATCGATCAGCGCGTCGGCAAGCTGCTGCGCCGCGCCTGCCGGCAGCTCGACCGCGAATCTTCCCGCGACCGCGGCGATGGCGATGGCGGCCGCACTCTTCAGTGTCAGCGACTTGAACGCGGGCTTCTCGGTGGAATCTGTGTCGTTCATGGGCCTCCTCGTTTCGTGTTCGAGGAGATTAAGCGCGATCAGACCCGGTCGGATTGTTTAGGTTAAGCGCTTGATTGTATACGTGCAATCGCGGGATAGACGGGAATCTATCCTCCTTTTTTTGGAAGTGAGGCGATGCACGCGGCAATCTCACCGCCACTTTGAGCGCCACCTATGGCTACGACATCGCCAACCGCCTCACCAGCGCCGGAACCGCGAGCCTCGCTTACGACGCGGCCGGGCGCTTGCGCGAGACCAGTGTCGGGGGTGGTTCGGTGACGCGGTTCCTGTATGATGGACCCGAGATGATCGCGGAGTACAATGCGTCGAACGCGCTGTTGCGGCGCTATGTGTTTGGGCCGGGGAGCGACGAGCCTTTGGTCTGGTACGAGGGCGCGGGGACGAGCGACCGGCGCTATCTGCTCGCCGACGAACGCGGGAGCATCGTCGCGGTGACCAATTCCTCGGGCGCGGCGCTGCAGATCAACACGTACGATGAATACGGAAATCCCGGCCCGAGCAACACCGGCCGCTTCGGCTATACCGGCCAAGCCTGGCTCCCGGAAGCGAACGTGTACCACTTCAAAGCCCGCGCATACGCCCCGTCGCTCGGCCGCTTCCTGCAAACCGATCCCATCGGCTTCGCGGGCGGCATGAATCTGTATGCGTATGTCGGCAACGACCCGGTGAACTTCACCGATCCGCTGGGGCTGCAAGAAGATGTTGTGGATGAGATTATCGTCTGGGCCATGCGAGAGCTGTGCGATGACCGTTGTCGGGTGCGAGAGCAATTGCAGGACGAGTTGTGGCGAAGCGCCCTGGACTATCTCATGGAAGAGTATGGGGATGTTGCCGGCGAACAAGCTCAACAGGCCATGTGCGCCGCCCTCGACAGCACTTACACAGTCGGCTTCCTGGGCGGGCCTGGCAATGGCGGACTGGGCGTGGAGCGGGGTTGGAGGGTCGCGCCGGGAGATTACACGTTCGCGCGGGTGTCGGCGCAAGGTGCAGCCCTTGGCGGGGGCGCTGGGGGCTCCGTAACGCGGTACACAAATCAGTTCACCGGCGCTCGGACGTATGTCTGGGCCGGAAGCGCGGTTTTCGCTTCGCCCCTCAATTCGAGTGGCACGCGTGGTGTGACCAACATCGACCAGGGAATGGCTCGAGTACTGAGCGCTGGCGCCTCAATTACCTATGGCACCTCAACCGGGCCCGATGACGCACCGATAAGTGGCGACGTGGATGTCATCAGAACGCCATTTGCGGTCACAACGGGCGCGGGACGAACCGGCGGGGAATTTGGCGTCGGCGCGGGTTTGGGCAACACTCGAGCATCCGTGAGCGTCCCTGCTGGCACAGCGGTGACGGCTCAATGCGATTAGGCAATCGAAAGCGTCTGCTCTTAGGGCTAAGCGCAGGCGCCCTCCTTGTCGCACTGCTGGCTTGGCGCAGCGGCCCAGCCTCGTTGCTGTTGTTGCCGTGGTTCTTGGGACTGGGTCTGATCTCCTTCGAGATGGCGGCGCGGCTACGTACCGTGAGCGAGTTCTCGGAATGGGCGCCGCCGGTGTTTTTCTGGCTGTTCTTAGTTGCTGGGCTGACGCTTTTCACTGTGGCCTTCTTTAACGGGAGTGTGTCTTGAGGATTTTATCCCACTGGGGATTCGCTTTTAGCGTATCTACGCCCGTCGTGGCGTCTCTGGCAGCGCCCGTGCTTGGCGCTCAAGGCAGTCAGATGTTTCCGTCGCTATTTTGTTTCATCCCTAGCTACATATTCGGTGTGTGGAGCTTGCTCGCGCACAGTACACCTGTTCCAAAGCGCACTCTGCAAGCCATTCTCTCTTGCTATGCCCTCAGCGCGTTAGTGTTCGCCGTGTTCGTATTCTGGCATGGCGCGTGATGATTTCATTGGCCGCGCGCGCTCAGGACAGGCCGACGAGCCTTTGGTCTGGTACGAGGGCGCGGGGACGAGCGACCGGCGCTACCTGGTCGCCGACGAGCGCGGCAGCGTGATCGCGGTGACCAATTCCGCAGGCGCAGCGCTGCAGATCAATGCCTACGACGAATACGGCGCACCGGCCCCAGCAATCTCGGCCGCTTCGGCTATACCGGCCAAGCCTGGCTGCCGGAAGCGAACGTGTACCACTACAAAGCCCGCGCCTACGCGCCAAGCCTGGGCCGCTTCCTGCAAACCGACCCGATCGGGTTCGGTGGCGGGATGAATCTCTACGCCTATGTCGGGAATGACCCGGTGAATTTCACCGATCCGCTGGGGCTGGCCACCGATCCCAGTGCGCTGGTAATGTGCACGGGTAGTCGCATTGGGCGCACCACCTGCGCCAGCATCGCGGGTTTTGGCGGCGGCGCCGGTGGCAGCAGCGGGCCCGGCGGTGCGCGTGGCGGCAGCGCCGGCGGGGGCCGCTTCCCGGCCGATGACGACAACAATATCACTATTCCTGGCACAAGACCCGGCGGCTTCGCCTTCAACGATTTCGGAATGCTGCCAGGAGTAACTATCGGCGCCGGCGGCGCATACTTCACGCCGATCCAGCACCACCACGACGAGCCAGCGGATGAGATCGTAATCCCCTGCACGAGAGCGGCCGACGGAGGCTGCGCCGACACCGGCGAGGCCAACAACGTCTCGTTCGAAGATATCGGGTCATTCTTCATACCCGTATCTAGAGCACTCCGGGTTGTGGGCCGCATTTTTAGCTTCGGCCGCCGCTGCGGCTGCTTCGTCGCGGGCACGATGGTGGCGACGCCGGAGGGCTTGCGGCCAATCGAGAACATCGCGGTCGGCGACGAAGTGCTCGCCTGGAACCCGGAGACCGGCGAGACCACAACACAGACCGTCACGGCGCTGATCCGGCCTGAGCCGAAGCTGATATGGCGGCTTGAGACGCGCGACGGCGACGGCGAAACAGAAGTGTTCGAAGTCACCGACGACCATCCCTGGTACGTCGAGGGTGCGGGCTGGGTGGAAACGCACGCCCTGCGCCCCGGCCAGCGCATCGAAACGGCGGACGATCGCGGGCTGACCATTCTCGACATCGCGCGGACGGACCGGGTTGAGCGCACCTATAACCTCACCGTCGATGGCCCGCACACCTTCCTCGTTGGCGAAGACCGGGTGGTGGTGCATAATGCCGGACCGTGTCGCCAACTCCTGGGCGCGGCGCGGCGCGCGCTTCAGGAAAATCAAGCGTTTCGGAATTTTTTGCATCGTGACTTCAAGCCGGGTCAGATCACGCCGGGTCCAGGCGCTCGCAATCCCGATTTGACACCGGAAGAACTTGTCGAGGCCTGGGAAGAGTTCCTGAGAGGCGGAGGAGGCTAGGCATGGCAACCGCTTCCATCGAATTGCTCAGTGTAGGGGCAACGCAAGTGAGTCTTCCTGAGTCCGCAGGTCCGTTGTGCCTGGATGCGTCATTTCCACCGATATCGGATCGGTCACCTTCGTTATGGCAAAGTCATATCACCGCGACGGGAGGCGTTCTGGTGCACCTCTTCGATTGCGCGTGTTCTGGCGATAGAAGGTGGGCTTATGAAATACTCGACGAGATCAATTGGACGACGTTTAGGTTCAAGTCTCATTTGACTTCGTCAGTGTTTGACCTTTGCCAAAGTTTGATTGCGGACAGTTCCGTGGGGAAACTCTGGTTCTACTCCGACGCGCAGCTGTCGAATCCCCCCCTTGTTTTGGCGAAATCTATGTCGCTGTCTGAGCTTCGATCTCATCACGATGAAGAAGGGATTCGTTTTAACAGTGCGATTGAGGTAGTTGCTAACACCTAGATTCGCGTTCTTCGTCACGAGTACGAGTACGACGATGCCGGCGCGGTGAAGGTCATCCGCGAGCAGCCGGCGGGGACGGGGTTGGCGCTGGCGAGCTTTGCGTACGACAATCTCGGGCGGCGCACGTCGCTGTCGCGCGGCAATGGAATGGTCACCGATTATGCCTACGATCCGGTCTCGCGGCTGGCGACGCTGACGCAAAACCTCAGCGGAACCGCCCAGGACCAGACTTATGCCTTCAGCTACACACCCGCCAGCCAGATCGCCGCGCGCACGGGGACCAATGCGGCTTACGATACCCCCGCCCCGCTCAACGGAACCATTACTTACCTCCGCAACGGGCTCAACCAATATTTCGCCGACGGCGCGTTCAGCTACGATGCGCGCGGCAATCTCACCGCCACTTTGAGCGCGAGCTATGGCTACGATGTCTTCAACCGGCTCACCAATGCGGGGACGATGACGCTTGCCTATGACGCGGCGGGGCGGTTGCGTGAGACCGTGACCGGGACTACCACGACGCGTTTCTTGTACGACGGCGCTGACATGATCGGCGAATACAATGCGTCGAACGCGCTGCTGCGGCGGTACGTGTCTGGGCCGGGGAGCGACGAGCCGCTGGTCTGGTACGAAGGCGCGGGCACGAGCGACCGGCGCTGGCTGGTCGCCGACGAACGCGGGAGCGTCGTCGCGGTGACCAATGGCGCAGGCGCGGCGAGCTTCATCAACAGCTACGACGAATACGGAACCCCCGGCCCCAGCAATCTCGGCCGGTTCCAATACACCGGCCAGGCCTGGCTCCCGGAAGCGCAGCTCTACCACTACAAAGCCCGCGCCTACACGCCCTCGCTCGGCCGCTTCCTGCAAACCGACCCGATCGGCTTTGCCGGGGGCACGTGTCAAATCAGCGCGTTAGAATCCAGCTGGCGGACAGAGAGTCCGCCAAATAGCGCCGTTCGCCACTATCCGCCCCTATCCGCATTTGTCGTGAAAAACCGCGCTAAATAAGCACTTTCGTCCCGTTCTCTTGTTCGCACCTATCCGTTGCCGGGCGTCGCCTTTCGATGCATATTGGGGGAAACGATGGGGGAAAGGACGGCGAGGGAGCAATGGCGCGAAACGGTCTCACGGATCGGATGGTCAAGCAGGTGCGCAAGCCGGGCGTGCTGATCGACGGCGCCGGCCTTCGCCTGCGGATCACGGCCAACGCCAACACCGGCGAGCTGCGCAAGTCCTGGGTCTTGCGCGTGACCGTGAAGGGCGGACCGGTCCGCGAGATCGGCTTGGGCTCGGCCCACGACATCCCGCTTGCGGAGGCGCGCGAGCGCGCAACTGAGGCCCGCAAGCTTGCCCGTGACGGCGTCGATCCCGTCGAAGCCCGTGACGCTGAGGTCGCACGCCGCGCGCTGGAGACGGCCCGCGCCATGACCTTTCGCCAATGCGCCGAAGCGCTGATCGCCTCGCATGAGGCTGGCTGGAAGAATGCCAAGCACCGCCAGCAATGGGCGAACACGCTCAAGACCTACGCCTATCCCGTGTTCGGCGGTCTACCCGTCCAGGCCGTGGATGTGAGCTTGGTCATGAAGGCGATCGAGCCGATCTGGAAAACCAAGACGGAAACCGCGAGCCGCGTGCGCCAGCGGATTGAATCGGTGCTCGATTGGGCGGCCGTGCGCGGCTATCGCCAAGGCGAGAATCCGGCGCGCTGGCGCGGCCATCTGGAACGGGCGCTGCCGGCGCGCGCCAAGGTCCAAAAGGTCAATCATCACGCCGCTTTGCCGTTTGCCGATCTGCCCGCCTTCATGGGTGAGCTGCGCGCCATGAGCGGCGACAGCGCCCGCGCGCTGGAATTTGCAATCCTGACCGCGACGCGGACCAATGAGACGCTGAAAGCACGTTGGTCTGAGATCGACCTCAAGGCCAAGGTCTGGACCGTTCCCGGCGAGCGCATGAAGGCGGGCCGTGAGCATCGCGTGCCGCTGCCGGCGGCGGCGGTGGCCGTGCTGGAAACCATGCGCAAAGCGCATCCCAAGAGCGACTGGGTGTTTCCCGGCGCCTCGCCGCGCACCGATCGCGAGCCGACGCTTTCGTCAATGGCGCTGCTCATGACGCTGCGGCGCATGAAGCGGACCGATCTGACGGCGCACGGTTTCCGATCGACCTTTCGCGATTGGGCTGGCGAGCTGACCAACTTCCCACGCGAGGTTGCTGAACAAGCGCTGGCGCATTCGCTGAAAGACAAAACCGAAGCGGCCTACCGGCGCGGCGACGCGCTCGAAAAGCGCCGCCTGCTTATGGACGCCTGGGGCGCTTATTGCACGACGTCTGCCACGGAGCGCGGCGCAGTGGTGGCGCTGCGGCGCGCGGCCGAGACCGCTTAGCGGCGACTACGCGCGACCTGCTGCGAACGCTTCCGAACGCACGCGAACCACGGCAGATTCCGCTTGAGGCGATCACTCAGCGCGGAGGCGCACGTGCCCAAGAAGCGGAAAACTAATGAAGGCCATCTTTGGCCGTTGTCTGCCATGAGTGAAGGTGAGCTCTCGCACCGGACGGGTTTCGCCGGATACCCCAATCACTTCGATCGGGCTTTCAATCCCCTTTGGTCTAACGCCGCCAAGCGCATGATTTTTGAAGCCGTTGCGATGCTCCACCGCCGCGGGTTGCCCGTGCAGAGCGACTGGTTGGTTGATACTTCTATGCCGAATTGGGCGTATCGCCTCGTGGAGGCAAACTCAGGTAAGCCGGGCTCCGCGCTGCCCGATCTCCGTCCAATAGCCAACGCGGTACGGCAGTACATGAATGAGCCTGTTGAGGTTGGCGGCGAACACTATCCCCGCCATCCTGCGGATTTTGAAGGGCGAGCAGAAGCAAACCTGATTCTTGCCGCAATAGATTTCGTGTACCTGGCGGAAGGCGGGCCTCTACCTGAGCGCCTAAGCCGTGATTCACAACGTAACGAGGGTGTCGCGAGGATCGAGTGGGCAGCTGCATGCGCATTCGAAATGGGCGTACACGCCCAATGCCTGAGCGCATTCAACGCCGGCATGGTCATTGATCACGCGGTGTTGCGCGAACGATCGAAGAAGGCTGCGGAACATGGAAGAGACGGCGCCCAAAAGTCACGAGCCGCACGCAAGCCCCACTGGATCGAAGACGCCAAGAAGGATTGGGCCAAGTCGAAACTGAATTTGAACGCTTTCTCTGAACACCATGGGAAAGACGGAGGATGCGGAACATACGGTGTCACGGCGCGCCGTATCCGCGAGGTCCTCTCGCAGAAAAACTCGGAAATTTAGGCTGCTTCCCTTCCGGGCAAAGCCCCCAGTCTCGCGCGTGTTCGACGTTGGTCGAACGCAACCGCGAGGAACCAATGAAGCGCTTCATTTCCATTCGCGCCTTTTGTGACGCTTACTGCGTCGGGCGCACCCGCACCTATGACCTGATCGCTGCCGGTAAACTGCAAGCCGTCAAGAACGGCCCGCGCACCATGATCGACGCGGAAAGCGCCGAACAATGGGCGGCGTCGCTTCCCCGCTTCAAGTCCGGTGCCGCGCTCGCGCGCGCCGCCGAAACGGCATGAGCGGGAGCGCCACACATGACACGACAAAGAAAACCCGCCGCGACGGCCATCGCGGCGGGCTCCCGATCTGAAGCGCTTTCTTGGCAGGCGGCGCACCCCTTCTTTAAGGCGACACGGCGCGGCGCGCAAATCCACGCGGCGCACCTGGCGCATCTGCAAGGCGCCGCACGCATCGCGCTCGCAAACGTCTCAGACCCCGAAGCGCGCGCCACGCTCGCCGACATCGTTGAAGACACTGGGCGCGTGCTCTCGCTGTGCAGGAGAGCCGCGCAATGATCAAAAGCGAATTGCTGCACCATGCGCTGGCGCTGGCGTTGGTTGGTCTCAAGCCGGTCCCGATGATTGCACAAAGAAAGCGCCCGGCTCGCAAGGGCTGGCGTGAGGCCGCGTCGCTTGATCAACACAACATCGTCGCTGCGTTTAGCGCTGCGCACTACGCCGACGGCCTTGGCGTCGCCACAGGCGACGGCGTGTTTGTCATCGACCTAGACCGCGACCACAAAGATGGCGCGGACGGAGTCGAGAGCTTCGGGCGCTTGATCGCACCCTATCGCGAGGCCCAACCGTTGCCGTTCGGCCCGCGTTCGCGATCGCCGCGCCGTGGACACCATCTGTGGTTGGCATCGCCACGGGGCGTTCTCGTTCCCAACCAAGCGCCGTTGCATGTTGCAGGCGCTCCAATTGCGGGCGTGGACGTTCGCGGCGACGGCGGCTTGTGCATGGTGGCGCCAAGCGCGCTACCTGATGGCCGGGCTTGGCGCTGGCGTACGGCGCCATGGGAGAGCGCGATTCCCCTGGCGCCTGATTGGTTGCTCCACCTGGTTGCGGCGGGCGCTCGCAGCACGCCCCCTGCGCCCCCGGACATTCAACCCTATCGCGGCGACTGCTCGCCTTATGCTCGAGCGGCTCTTGAGCGCGAATTGCAGCGGGTGGCGGGTGCGGTGCGGGGAGCACGAAATGACGCGCTTTACCGCGCGGCGTTGGCGCTTGGGAGCCTTTGCGCCGCCGGTGCGCTTTCTGTTGAAGCTGTCGCCAGCGCCCTCCTCGAAGCGGCGCAGCACTGTGGCCTCGTCGCCGACGACGGAATCGTCG
>JBEBIU010000111.1:0-9305 GCA_040080225.1 Terricaulis sp. | reverse complement strand
CGGCGACACTGGGGCGCAGGCCTTTGCCCTCGGCCCCGAGCGCAAGCGCAATCGGACGCGGATCGCGCAAAGCGTCCGCTATGCTCATTTCGGCCTCGCCCTCCAGCGCGACGCTGAGATAGCCGAGCGCGCGCAGAGACTCGATGGCGCGGGTCAAGTTGACGGCGCGCACATGGGGTACAAGTTCGATGGCGCCGGCCGCCGCCTTCGCCAGCACGCCAGTCAAAGGCGGCGATTTGCGGTCTTGCAAAACGACAGCACGTGCGCCGAACGCCGCCGCGCAGCGGAACGCCGCGCCGACATTCTGTGGATCGGTGACGCCGTCGAGCAGGAGCACGCTGCGTCCGTCCGAAGGCGCGCATGCGGCCTCGAGCGAGAGCGGCTCAAGCGGGAACGCCCGCACCGCCAGCCCCTGGTGCACCGCGCCGGGCGGAAGCATGCCGTCGATGGCGTCTGGATCGAGGATTTGCGCAGCGGCGTCCTCGGGCAGGCGCAGCGCCGCGTTGCGCGAGGCGACCACGCGCTCGATCCGGCGCGCCGGATTGGCGAGCGCGGCCAGGCAGGCGTGCGTGCCCCAGAGCCAGGAGGGGCCCCCTGTCTCCTCCTCGAACTGGCGCCGAGGGAGACGGTCCGGCGGGATGCCGCGCGGCGTCTTGTTTGGGATTGGGGGCTTGGCTATAGGAGCGCTCCGCTTCGGGCTGGTGCCGGAGACAATGCGCTAGCGCGCCTCGTCTCCGTCTTCCAGCCCTGACACTCATGGAAGGGTGGCCGAGTGGTTAATGGCAGCAGACTGTAAATCTGCCCGCGAGAGCGTACGCTGGTTCGAATCCAGCCCCTTCCACCATTTCTATGCGGGGCGACGCAGATGGCCGCGATGAACCCCACGAGTCTTACGGGCCGGACCATCGTCGTGACGGGCGCGGGCGGTGAAGTCGGGTCGGTTGTGGCGCAATATGCGGCGGGGCATGGGGCGTTTGTCGCGATGGTCGATATCGCGCCTATTTTCATGTGGCGCGGCATCGTGCGTGGCGAGGCGCATCTTCAGTTAGACGGCGTCGATCTGAGCGATCTCGCCGCCGCAAGAAAAGTGATGGACCTGGTCCATGCGAAGACGGGCCAATTGGACGTCTTGCTCAACATTGCGGGCGGGTTTCGCTGGCAGACCTTGGCCGATGGCGATCTTGGCGCCTGGGACGTGCTCTACAAGATCAACCTGAAAACGGCCGCGACCGCGTGCAAAGCGGCCTTGCCGCACCTGATCGAGAGCCGCGGGCGTATCGTCAATGTGGGTGCGCTGGGCGCGATGAAAGCCGGCGCCGGCATGGGCGCGTACGCGGCCGCCAAAGCCGGCGTGGCGAAACTGACGGAGAGCCTGGCGGAGGAACACAAGGGCGTTGTCGCCGTAAACGCCGTGCTGCCCTCGATCATAGATACGCCCGCCAATCGCGCCGACATGCCCGACGCGGATTTTTCCAAATGGGTCGCGCCTAGCGATCTGGCGGCTGTGATCCTGTTCCTCGCCAGTGACGAAGCCCGCGCCGTCACCGGAGCGCTTGTGCCGGTCGCTGGGGGTGTGTGAGCTTCCGCGGCGCGGTAACTTCCTTCCCGCGCCGGGCGTAAGCGCCTACGGAACTCGGTCACGGGAGCTGACATGCGCACGCGCGAGGATATCCCAGCGCTGGGAGGGCGTGTTTCGGTTTATCGCC
Source organism: Terricaulis sp. (assembly GCA_040080225.1). Lineage (GTDB taxonomy): Bacteria > Pseudomonadota > Alphaproteobacteria > Caulobacterales > Aquidulcibacteraceae > Vitreimonas. Next base: position 7,599 of record JBEBIU010000111.1, on the reverse strand, counting down.
ATGCGGGGCTGGTGCGGGTCACCCATTGGATCAACGCGCTGTGCGTGTTCGTGCTGATCCTGAGTGGGCTCAACATCCTCAAGGCCCACCCCGCGCTCTATTGGGGCAGCCAGTCTGATTTCGGCGACCCGTGGCTGCGAGTGTCCAATTGGCTGCAACACCTGCCGACGCTGCCTACCATGCGCGATCTCGCGACCGGGCGGAATTATCATTTCTTCTTCGCCTGGGCGCTGGTGATCAATGGTGCGGCCTATCTGGGCTTCGGCTTCTGGCGCAAGCATTTCGCGCGCGATCTCATTCCGACGCGCGTTGAACTCGGCGCCATCGCGGAAGTGGCCAGGGAGCACGCGAAGTTCCATTTCCCACACGAGCGCCGGTACAATGTGATCCAGCAGCTCGCATATCTGGCCGTTATCTTCGGAATCCTGCCGTTGGTAGTGCTGTCGGGGTTGGCGATGTCGCCGGGCTTCGACGCGATCGCGCATTGGGTGTTGGATTTCTTCGGCGGGAGGCAGTCGGCGCGCACCGTGCACTTCCTGTGTGCGGTTGCGATTGTGTTGTTCATATTCGTTCACGTCGCGTTGGTGATCGTGTCTGGGTTCAAGAACAACATCGTTTCGATGATTACGGGGCGTTATGTCGTTGAGCGGGGGCCGGGCTCGCCTGCCGACGGGCCAAAAGACTCTCCTGTGGAGGCCTCGTGATGGACCTAAGTCGGCGCAATTGGTTCGTACGCACGCTCGCTGGCGCGGGAGCGCTTGCACTGGGGGCCTGCGATTCCGTCACCCGCGCGCCGGCCGTGCGCGGCGGTCTGAAGCTCGGCGAGAGCCTCAGCATGAGCGTGCAGCGCCTACTCATGAATCGGCGCACGCTGGCGCGCGAATATTTGAGTTCGGACATCGCGCCGAAATTTCGAGCCAATGGTTCGAAAAATCCGCTCGACCCAGCATATCGCGCGCATGCCGCAAATGGATTCAGGGATTGGCGCCTTCGGATCGACGGCCTGGTCGACAATCCCTACGAACTCTCGCTCGATGAAATCCGCGCCGCTTCCGCGCGCACGCAGATCACGCGCCACGATTGCGTAGAAGGTTGGAGTTGCATCGGCAAGTGGACCGGCGCCAGGCTCGGGCCACTGATCGAGCGCGCGCAATTGAAGCCGGAGGCGCGTTTCTTGGTGTTCTATTGCGCCGACAACACCGAGGACAACCCGTCGAGGCCGCTATATTACGAGAGCATCGATCTGATCGATGCCTATCACGAGCAGACCATCCTCGCCCACGAACTCAACGACGAACCGTTGCCGATCGCGAACGGCGCGCCTATTCGGCTGCGGGTAGAACGCCAGCTTGGCTACAAGCAAGCCAAGTATATCATGCGGATTGAAGTAGTGGCGAGTTTCGCCGACATACGCGGCGGGAAGGGCGGCTATTGGGAAGACCGCACCGGTTATGAATGGTACGCGGGGATTTAGTAACGCAACGAAGCGCTGGTCATGAAGTATTCGCTATTGTGCGCTCCCGCTTGGCGCAATTGTTCGCCCACGGAAGCGGCGCTGAAATAGCCGTTCACCGTGACGTTCTCCGAAGCGCGCCAGGTCAGCAATAGACTCGGGGTGAAGCCGATGTAGGCGCTCCCGCCGCGCGTTCCGGGCACAGCGCCGGCGCCGGCGTAGATGTAGTCGTTATCCTGGGCGCGCCAGAGTCCCGCGAATTTGATATCGACATTGAGTTTGTCGTTCGGTGTAAGTCCAAGCGTCGCCGCGGCCTCTACCGTGTTCGAAAAGCTCGCGAGGCCGTTTTGCCCGAACCACGCACCGCGCGGGAATGGCGGCGCAAAGGTTTCCTGGCGCGTATCGAACGGATCGGAATCGCCGCTGCCATAGCTGAGGCGCGCACCGGCCCGCGGCGACCACGGCGCCTCGGCAAAACGGCGCCCGCCGTCAACCGAGGCGCCGAGCGCACGCACGTGCTGTGCGCCGAACGCGCCTGTTTGCGAGAGCAGTTCGGCGTCGAAATCATACGCACCGACGCGTCCGACCAAGCGGGCGCCAACGCTCCTTCGGCGTTCGTTGGCGATGACGCCGGCAATGGCCGCGTTGTCGCGGGCGAGATCGTAATAAAGGAAATCGAGCGAGACGCCGCCAAACTGGCGGCCGACGCGCAGCCCGTAGAAATCCTGATTCCGATCGCCGCTGTCGTCGAAGGCGCCCGGCCGGTCCCGCATCGGGCGACCCGAGAAAACATCGGCGCGCCAAGAGCCATTCGTGAGAATGAGGCGCGCCAGTTCGTGGCGTTGGCGTAGATTGCCGTTATCGCGCAGCGTAACAAAACGCGGGCTGCCGAGAAACAATTCCTGCCGCCCAAGACGCAACGTTGCGCGCGTAGCGCCGAAGGCGCTGTGTAGGTCGATAAAGGCTTGATTGAGATCGATACGGTCGTCGTCGGCGCTTGATGTAATGCGGCGTCCGGCGGCGTCATGGGCGCCGATTTGGACGAAAAGCCTAGCGACGCCATCGATATGCACGTCGGCGTGGGCGAGCAAACGCTGCGTCCACCATCCATCCTGCGCTTCGCCGCCGACGCCTAGTTTGGGCGCATCCAGCTGTTCCAGCTTCCAGCGTGCATCCAATCCCAAATCGAGGTGCGCGTCATGCCACAGCGCGATGTTCTTCAGTGCATTGTCGTGAACGCCGCTCCAATCCTCGGACCAACGTTCCAGGCGTAGCGGCGATGGCGTTTCAGCGCACGCCGTCTCCTCCGTGATTGCGGGCCCCAGCGCCGCGAGCGCTGCAAGCTTCAGTCGCATAACGTCCCCCGGGGAAGCCGTTTAGTCCATCAGGTGTTGCGCCAAATAGGTGTATTCGAGCGCGCGACGGCGCGCGGTCTCGTTCAAATTGGCCGCTGCCGCATGGCCGCCGTCAATGTTCTCATAATAAAGTACTGGCATTCCCAGTTCGCGCATCCGCGCAACATACTTGCGTGCATGACCGGGATGGACGCGATCGTCCTTGGTCGACGTGAGCACGAACGGCGTCGGAAAATCTGGCCGCGCGCGCAGATTCTGATAGGGCGAAATCGAGCGCAGGAAGCGACGCTCGCGCGGGTTGGAAGGTGAGCCGTATTCGTCCACCCAGGAAGCGCCGGCAAGCAATTGATCGAACCGTATCATGTCGAGCAGCGGCACCTGCACGACAGCGGCGCTGATCATCTCCGGGTGTTGGTTGAGCATTACGCCCATCAGCAATCCGCCATTGGACCCGCCCATGATGCCCAGCCGACGCGGGCTGGTGATGCGGCGCGCGACCAGATCCTGCTCGACGGCGTAGAAGTCGTCGTAGATCACCTGGCGGTTGGTGCGGAGCCCTGCTTGGTGCCAGGCGGGGCCGAACTCGCCGCCGCCGCGGATGTTGGCCAGCACGTAGACGCCGCCGCGTTCGAGCCACATCTTGCCGACATAGGGGCTGTAGCTCGGCGTGTAGGAAACTTGGAATCCGCCATAGGCCCAGAGCAAGGTGGGGTTCTCGCCGTTGAGGGGCATGTCGCGACGGTGAACGACGAAATAGGGCACGCGCGCGCCGTCGCGGCTGACAGCTTCGAACTGCTCGGCGACAAAATTCTGAGCGTCGAATAAGGCCGGCAGGGAGCGGATGGCGCGCGCCCTTGTGGCGCGTTCGTCGAGCGCATAGAGCGTATCGGGGGTGAGATAATCCTCATAGATCGCGAACGCGATCTGCTCGGTGGGCGAAGAACCCGCGAACGAGACCGAGCCGGTTGTTGGCAGATTGACCTGCCCTTCCACCCAGGCGCGGCCGTCGAATGCAAAGCGCAACATGCGTCCGCGCACGTTCTCGTAGCCGGCGACAAGGATGGCGTCGCGCGTGATCGCAACGGCTTCGATGGACTGGCGTGCGCTCGGGGAATGCAGCGTCTCCACGTGCGGCGCCGGGCCAGTCAGGGTGTCGAGCGAGATGGCGATGAGTGAGCCGGATGAAATCGTTGCGGCGGCGGGGGCGCCAGGCGGCGCCCAGTCTTGCTGCAGGGTCGCGATCAGGTGTCCCTTGTAGAGTCCCTGGATCGTTGATTTCGAGGGCAGGTTGATGCGTTGGGGAGCTTCGCCGTCGAGGCGCCAAAATGTGGACTCGAAAAAAGTGTCGCTCTCGTAGCCGATCGCAATTCGCGAGCCGTCAACATCTTCCAGCATGCCGGCAAATACGCCGACATCGGTACTCTGGCCGCGCATGATTTCGGTTGCGCTGGCGAGCGGCGTTCCCCGCGTCCAGCTTTTGAGCACGTAAGCGTAGCCGGACTCGGTCATCGTTCCCGGCCCCCAATCCGTGCCGACGATCAAGGTATTGGGGTCGAGCCAAGCGACGGAGGACTTGGCTTCTGGAACGACAAATCCGCCCTGCACGAAGGAACGCGTCGCGATGTCGTACTCTCGCTCTGTGGATGCGTCCTTGCCGCCGTTGGACAGCGAGATCATGCAGCGCGTCGAACCTTCAAGGCAATTGGCGCCCTGGAACACCCAATTGGCGTCCTCAGCCAGGGCAAGCGCGTCGATATCGAGCAGTGTCTCCCAGATCGGCGCTCCGTTGGAATAGGACTGCAACGGGGAGCGCCGCCAGATGCCGCGAACATGCGTCTCGTCCTGCCAGAAATTGTAATAGAAGCCCTCGCGTACGTTGCCGGTGGGCAGCCGATCGCGGTTGTTGGCGATGGCCAGCGCGTCAGCATTCAGCGATGCGTAGCGCGCATCGCCCTGCAGCTGCGCCAATGATTGTGCGTTCTGCTCGCGCACCCACGCCAGCGCGCGCTCGCCCTCGATCTCTTCGAGCCACAGATAAGGGTCCGTTCGGGAGGGTAGAAAGGATTGCATGGTGCTGCACGAACCCAAGACAAGCGTCGCCAGTCCGGCGGCGGCGAAAACGGCAAAGCGCATGGGCGTCCCCTCAAGCCGGCACCCAAGCAGAAGCGGGGCCGGCTGGGAAGGGCCTTAAGGGGGGGGTGCGTTTCATGGCGAACCTGCCTAGATTTGGGCCGATGCGCTACTTCAAGATGAATGGCTGCGGCAATGACTTCGTTATCATCGACGCGAGGTCGCGAGGGGCGCTGCCGCTATCGCCCACACAGGCGCGCGCCATCGCAGACCGTAGCGCCGGGCTTGGTTGCGACCAGGTGATCGCCGTCGAACGTTCTATTCGCGGCGACGCCTTTATGCGGATATGGAATGCCGACGGCGGCGAGGTCGATGCCTGTGGCAACGCTGCGCGATGTGTCGCTTGGCTGCTGCTGGAAGAAGGCGGGGCCGCTTCGCGCCGCATCGAAACGGGCGCCGGCCTGCTCTACGCCCAGCGCGCGGGCGAGCACAGGATCAGCGTCGATATGGGTTCGCCTCTGCTGCGCTGGGAGGAGATCCCGCTTGCGCGCGCCATGGACACCGCGCGGCTCGATTTCGCTGCTGGGGGATTGGAGGGTCCGGGCGCCGTGAGCATGGGCAATCCCCATGTCGTGTTCTTCGTGCCGGAGGCGGAGAGCGCCCCGGTGACGAGACTGGGGCCGGTGGTGGAGGAGGATCCTCTTTTCCCCGAGCGCGCGAACATAGGCTTCGCGGAGGTGCAGACGCTTGATCGCATCAAACTAAGGGTCTGGGAACGTGGCGTCGGCGAAACCATGGCCTGCGGCACCGGCGCTTGCGCGGCATTGGTGGCGGCGCACCGTCAAGGCCGCTGCGGCCGCCGTGTGGAAGTGATATTGAACGGCGGATCACTGGAGATTGAGTGGCGCGCCGGCGACGATCGGGTGTTGATGACCGGACCGGTTGAACTTGAACACACAGGGGAGCTGCCGGCGCCATGAGAACGATCATCGCCTGCCTTGCGATGGCGGCCTGTGCAGCGACGCCGACCGCGACGCCGGCCGAGCGTCTGGCTGGTTGCTGGCTTGCCCCGCCGCCGGCCGCCGCCCTCATGCGCTGGGCGCCGGACTCGGCGCGGCCGGGGGTTATGCTGGGCGTGCGCAACGATCCTCGCGGCGGCGAACCGACGCGGTTTCGCTTGGCGCTAGGGGAGCGGGGCGTAGAATTGTGCGAACTCGTTTCCGACGGCGCCGATCCACAATGCTGGGCCGTGGCGGAGGGCGAAGGCGGTTCTCTTGAAGGCGGGCGAGCCTTTATTGATCGCCACGGCGATCGCTTGACGATTGAGATATTAGGCGGCGGGCCCAGCCGGCTCGTCTTTCAGGGTCATCAGCGCCGGTGCGGCTAGAATTGCATCCAAGCGACCGCTGCGCGCATGATAGCTCCATCGGGGATTTGACATGGCCGAGCCGGTGAACGCGTTCCTCTACGCCTTTCGCAAGAATGACGGCGGTGGGGTGTTGTTGCGCGCGAGCGCGGCGTTCGTTGTCTTGGCGGGTGCGCTTTGGGGGCTGTTTCTCTTTCTCAATCGCGACGCCATCGGCGGGACGATGACATGGGTCATCGACATCATCCGTTTGGTTGCAGATTCTGGCGGCGAGCTCCGGATCGAGGAGATGCCAGAACCGCCTGCAGGCGCTGGGGCGATGTTCGGCGGGCTCTTTCTGCTCCTCCTGGCCTACAATATCGTGCTTGCCGCGTACGAAGCAGCCTGCCTGCGTTGGCTCATCCATGGCGAACGCGCGGGCGGGTTTGGTCTTTCGCTTGGGTTCGATACATGGCGGGTGTGGGGCGTCTATTGGGTGTGGTTTGCGCTGAAGCTGGCGCTCGCGGTGGTTACGTCAGTGATTGTGGGGGTGTCTGCAATGATCCGCGGCGAGGGCTGGACCGGCGTTGAGCGGGACTGGATCAGCTTTGTCGTTCAGATCGCCTCACTTTATTTCTTGGTGCGCTGGGCGCCGGCGGCTGCGACATCCGTTGGGCGCGGTGCGTTCTCCTTTTTCGAATCCTGGACTGTAACGGGTGGCCGCTTTTGGCGTATGCTGGGGGCCTTCGCCATCTTGGCGGCGCTCCTAGTGTTGTACCACGCCGCGGTGTTTGGCGGAGCGCTGTGGTTGTTGTGGCCGAGCATAGGCGCGAATGTCCAGGCGGTGGCGGAGGATCGGGAGAATGTCGGTTTGGCGCTCGACCTGATCGCGAAGCTTTTCTCCGCGCCCAATCTCCCGATCATTGTCGGCGCCTACCTCGCACTGGCGCCCGCCATGGTATTCATGTTGCTGGCCTATTACGGCATTTGCGCCAAAGCGGTGCGGACGGCGTTGGATGAGGGCAGGATCGAACGCGAAAATTAGGGCCATATCGGCAGGGCGCGCGCGCAAAGCTTGGCTTGGGTAGATCGTGACGCGGAGGCAACTGTCCTATCGCGCCACTTCGGAGCGCCTGCTTCCAGCCGGCCTGAGGTGGTTCCGCTTCACAGGTCTGGGGCTCGTCGGCGCCGCAAGCCGGCGAGGACGCCGGCGGCCCATGCCGCGCCAAATACCGGACAACGCTTCGCGTTTCCGGGTTCGCTTGCATTCCAGTCCCGCGAAGGCGGGAGAGCGGGGCGCGCTTGGCGCGTGAGCTCAAAGTTAAAATGGGTGGTGCGCTTGGCGCGCCCCGCGCATCGTGTTTTCCAGCCGGCCA
>JBEBIU010000110.1:0-9306 GCA_040080225.1 Terricaulis sp. | reverse complement strand
CGGGGAGTTCACGTTGCTGTACCAGGCGAAAGCCGCGCTGCGTGGGAGGCATATTGTCGGCGCTGAGGCGCTCATGCGATGGCGGCACCCGACGCACGGCCACATCTCGCCCGAACAATTCATTCAAGTTGCCGAGGAGACCGGCAGCATCGATGATCTGACGCGCTGGGCGATCGGCCAAGCCATTGAAGATCAAGCGGCGTTGTTGGCCGATGGCGTGGACCAAGTTATTTCCATCAACGTTTCGGGGCGGTCGCTCGCGGACAAGGACTTCTGCGGGTTCGCTATTGATGCTGTGCGACGCGCCGGCGCCCGCGTCTGCTTCGAAATCACGGAGACCGCAATCATCGGCGATCCACTGGCGGCCATGTCCTCAATTGCGGCGTTCCGAGCGGCGGGGATTCGGGTCTCGGTGGACGATTACGGATCGGGCCTCTCGTCGCTGGCCTATTTGAAGCAGATTGAGGCTGACGAACTCAAGCTTGATAAGTCGCTCATTGGCGATCTTACCACGAATGTGCGTGATCGATTGATCCTCAAATCGACGATCGACCTCGCCCATGGGCTCGGCATGTCGGTGGTCGCCGAAGGCGTCGAGGACGAAACCACGCTCGCCGCGCTTTCGGCGCTCGGGTGCGACACCGTTCAGGGGTACATGATAGCCAGGCCGGGCGCTCTGGCGGATTTCGCCCGTCTGTGCCGCTCGGGCGGGCGCGACGCAGCCCAGATATTTTCGCACCGCCCGAGAGTGATCTCAGGCGTGGGCTGACGGCTCACCCGATCCCCAATGCCCGAAGCACACCGCCTTGATCGAAGTACGGCCGCTCGCACACGATCTTGTCGCTCCCCGGCGCGAATTCGAAGCTTGCCGCCATGCGCATGCGGAAGCTCTTGCCGGTCGGCGCAATGGTGCGGTCGGCGAGCTTGAGCGGCCCGGTGTGCGTGCCGGTCAGCCAGAATTCCACCAGCACCGTGTCGCCCCCATGGGCGATGGCCATGATCTCATTGCCTTGGTCGGGGAAGGGTGTACGCGAGGCGGCGAAATAGGCGCGCACGGCGGCTTCGCCGTCAAACACTTGGCCGCCGCCGTGCATCTCGTAGCGGGGATGCGCGAAGGTGGCGATCACGCCGTCCCAGTCGTGCGTCACTTCGAGCGCCATGTGGCGGCGCACGGTTTCGATGCGGGCGGCGGCGGTCATGCTGCTATTTCACGAACCCTTTGCGCCTCATCCGCTCCCACATGAAGTGCTCGAAACGATGGTCGAAATCCTGGCCGACGTCCTTTTGCGGCGCCTGGCCGTTGAACCAGGCGGCGCGGCAGCTTTCGCGGCCGATATATTTATCGACGAAATTGACCCAGCCTTCCCATTGCTGACGGCGCATTTCGCCGATGAAGGCGCGCCCGAAGGCGCCGCGGTACATGAGGTAGGCGCGTTCGAACAAGGAGAACAACACCATGTAGAGCGTGCGTTGCTGGGCGAGTTCCTTGTCGTTGAGCGGATCGGGGGCGTCGAGCGCTTTGTCAGCGATGTCGAGATGGGCGTGCATCACCGCGAGTTTCTGGAACTCCACATATTGCGTTTCCAAGGTTTCGTAGGTGCCGACCTCGCGGCGGTGGCTCTCGGACAGCAGGTTGGTGACATATGTGACCAACAGCAACGGCACGCCGACGAGCGTCGCCAGATAGCTGGCGCTCTCGAGCGGGTCCTTGTTATCGATAAGCCATTGACCGAATTGCGACCAGTTTCCCATGTTCGCCTCCCCGAAACAGCCGTTTGCCGCGCGCGCGGCCCTCGCCTGACACTGGCACGAAACCGCGACAAGTCCACGACCGGCGGGGAGAAATATTCGCTCCATCGACCGCCCGCGCCGGTTGCATGTGCGGCGAAGTCTTGCGAGTGTCGGCGTACAATTCGCGGCAGACGAATAGGGAGACGGACATGGCGCGCGTGGCTTTCGTAACCGGCGGCACCAGGGGCATCGGCAAAGCGATCTCGGCGCGGCTGAAGGCCGACGGCATGAAGGTCGCGGCTGGCTATTCCGGCAACGAGGAAGCAGCCCAAGCCACGGCCAAGGAACTTGGCATCATGGTGGTCAAAGGCAATGTCGGGGTGTTCGAAGATTGTGTGAACGCGGCCAAGGCGGTCGAAAGCGAACTCGGGCCGATCGACGTGCTGGTCAACAATGCCGGCATCACCCGCGACGGCTTCTTCCACAAGATGAGCCACGAGCAATGGTCGGAAGTGATCCGCGTCAACATGGATTCGTGTTTCAACATGACCCGCCAGGTGATCGAAGGCATGCGTGCGCGGAGCTGGGGGCGGGTCATCAACATCAGCTCTATCAACGGACAGAAAGGCCAGGTTGGGCAGGTCAATTATTCCGCGGCGAAGGCTGGCATGATCGGCTTCACCAAGGCGCTGGCCCAGGAAAGCGCCAACAAGGGCGTGACCGTGAATTGCGTCGCGCCCGGCTACATCGACACCGATATGGTGGCGGCGGTGCCCGAGGATGCGCTGAAGAAAATTATCGCGACGATTCCAGTCGGACGCTTGGGCAAAGCCGAGGAAATCGCCAGCGCCGTGTCGTTCCTGGCGTCGGAGGGATCAGGCTTCATGACCGGCTCGACGCTGACGATGAACGGAGCGCAGTATATTTCGGGGTAAGTGATTGCCGAGGTGTACAGTTCGAGAAAATCAACCATTCAACCCCCATCCCAGATCGAAGCGTTCAGTCCGGGCTCCAAGATCGCGAACTGATCGCGTCGTCGCTGAAGAGCTTCTGTTGGTGCGTTCTTCTCCGACTTATGCGAATCCCCACAACATTTCCGCAAGGAGGGCGCATGTTTCGACGATTTCTTATCGCGATGGGGACGATGCTCCTGGTCGGTTGCGCGCAGACGCAGGCGATGAGAACGTCGCCGCTGGATGAAGCTGCGGCCAACGCGTCTCGATCCGAAGCGATGCTCAGCAGGCTGGTTGGCAGCTGGCGGCTCACTGGCACGATAGCCGGCCAAAGCGCGGTGCACGATGTCGATGCTGAGTGGACCCTCCAACGCAACTATGTGCGCATCAACGAGGTATCTCGAGAGAGAGGCGATAACGGGCTGCCAGCGTATGAAGCGACAATCCTAATCGGGTGGCTGGACGATCACTATGTGTGCTTCTGGTTCGACAACACCGAAGTGGCTTCCGGCGACGTGACCTGCAGAGCGGCGGGAAGCTCAGATTCGATCCCATTCGAGTTTCGCGACGCTGAAGGCGCTCTCATTTTCACCAACACCTTTACATACGATGGCGCTGACGACACGTGGAGATGGCGGCTGGACAATATTCGAGACGGCGCATCGCAAACGTTTGGCGACGTCACTCTTCGTCGTGAGTGACCTTGCCGCGTGGCTGCTCTTGATCGCAGGAAGGGATTTCGAGGGCATAGGCGCGGTTGCCGAACTGATCCAAACGGGACATATCGCGCCCGCTGTTGTGCCTACGGCTGCGGGTCTGACGTTTCCCTCGGCCCCCCGTCGGGCGCGCGCGCCAAACTGGCGAGCGTCCGTCTCCGGCGATTTCCTGCTGTCCGTCGTTCGCCGCTTGAATGACCGGCTTAGCCCGAGCAGCGCGGCACCCTTATTCCGGCTTAAACACAAACTCCAACTTCAGCTCATCCGGATCGGCGAAGAACACCGCGTAATAGCCGTCGCCGTATTGTGGATAGTCGGCCGGCGGGTCGAGCACATGCGCGCCGACGCGCACCAAGAGCGCGTGGAGCGCATCCACGTCCTCGCGGCTCTGCGCGTTCCAAGCCAGATGGTGCAGGCCGGGCGAGTAGCGGTCGTGCGCGCGCGCCGCGTTTGGCCCTTCGCTCACGCGCACGCCGATCGAACAAAACCGACCATCGGTGCGCAAATCGTAATCCTGGCCGCGCGCGCCGTAATCCTCGCCGGCCACGTACCCCATGAAGCCGAGCACCGCCTCGTAGAAAGGGCGCGCGCGCGCAAGATCGGAAACGCTGAGATCGATATGGTGCACGGCCCCGCGCATCAGCGGTTTGCGCCTGGCGTCCACAGCACATCGCCGCGGCCCTTGTCGTTGGCCCAGCGCGCGGCGACGAACAGCAAATCCGAAAGCCGGTTGGCGTATTTGGTCGCCTCCGTGGAAACCGGCTCCACAGCGGCGAGAGCCACGATAGCGCGTTCGGCGCGGCGCGCGATGGTGCGCGCTAGGTGGAGGTGCGCGGCGGCCTTGCTGCCGCCCGGCAGTACGAACGAAGTCAGCGGCGACAATTCCTCGTTGAGCAGCTCGACCTCGCGCTCCAGCCGCGCCACTTGCGTTTCGGTGATACGCAAGGCCTCGGGTTTTCCCTCGGGCGTGGCGAGATCGGCGCCGAGATCGAAGAGGTCGTGCTGGATGCGGCCCAGCATCGGATCGAGGACAAAATCGCCGCCCGTGTAAAGGCGTGTCACGCCGATGACGGAATTGACCTCATCTACCGAGCCATACGCCTCCACCCGCGCGCTGGCTTTCGACACCGGCTCGCCAGTGGCGAGGCGTGTCTTGCCGCCGTCGCCGGCCTTGGTGACGATTTTGTCGAGCCTAACCATGGGTTTGCTTCCACCACATCGCCGCGACCAGAACGAGGATCGCCACGAATTGCGCAACTACGCGCAGCCGCATCGCTTTGTTCGACCAGGAGCGGCCGAAATCGCCGCCCTTGAACAGCGTGTAGATGCCAAAGCACAAAGCCGCGAACACCAGAAATAGCGTGATCGGAATGAGGTATGAGAAGAGGTCCATGCAGCCAGACTAGCGGTTCGGAGCGATCGCTTCCAGCGCGACCTGGAGATCAGTTCCTGCAATTCTCGTAGGGCCCGCCGGCGGCGCCGTTGAGCATCGCTTCGCCGTGATGCTCCCAATATTCGACGCTCCCGTCGAAATAGCGCGCGCCCGACCCTGCCATCACGCCGGGCAGGCGATAGGTCTGCCCTCCGGCGACGACTTTGGCGTTGCCGCCGCTGGTGTTGTGCGCCCTGAAGGTCCGTCCGCCGTCGCAATGCCAGACCAGCGCCTCACCGATGGCGATTTCGGTTACAGTCGCGCAGGCGGCGAGGGAGAGAAGGGTTGCGAGGATGAGAGGTCTGAGCATGGGAAGGACGCTACGCCCCGCACGAGCAGGGCGCCAGCGCCGACCCCACATTGGCGTCACGCCTCCAGCAGCACTTCGAAGCCGCCGAAAATCATGCGCTTGCCGTCAAACGGCATGGGTGCTGCGCCGGGCTGCATGCGGGGGTCAGCCATCGCCTTGGCCATGCCGGCGTCGCGCGTGGCTTTGTCCGGCCATACGATCCAGGAGAAGACGACGTTCTCCTCCTCTGTGCATTTCACCGCCATGTAGAAATCTGTCTGCGTGCCCTTGGGCACATCGTCACCCCAGGTCTCCACCACCTTCAATGCGCCATGCTCCTTGAAGATCGGCGCAGCGAAACGCGCGGCTTCAAGGTATGCGGCGCGGTTCGACTTCAGCACAGGGATGACGTAGCCGTCTATGTAGGCCATGATTTCCTCCTCACACGCCTCGGAACGCCGCCTCAAGCGTGGCGATATCAATCTTGCGCATTCCCATCAGCTTGCCCCACAACCTACCCATGCCTTCGCTATTGGGCGAACCCATCCACTCGCCAAGTTGCGACGGGATGATCTGCCACGATAACCCAAAGCGATCCTTGCACCAGCCGCACATGCTCTCCGCGCCGCCATCGGCGATGAGTGCGTTCCACAAACGATCAAGCTCGACTTGGCTGTCGCAGGTCACGACCAGCGACACCGCCTCGCTCAGCGGAAACATCGGCCCGCCATTGAGCGTGGCGAAGGAGACGCCCTCAAGCTCGAAGCGCGTGAGCATTGCCGTGCCTTCCGGCAGCGGCTGGCCCGGCCCATAGCGGCTGACATGCACAATGCGCGAATTAGGCAAGAGCGAGACGTAGAAGTTCGCCGCCTCCTCGCCCTTGTCGTTGAACCAGAGGCAGGTGGAAATGCGTTGCGGTTTGGGCATGATGTTTCTCCAATTATGGACCGCCGGCGCCCTCGCCGGCATGCGGTGTTTGAGCTTCCCCGGCCTGCCCGTAGTAGGCGCTCCTCGTCAGCGCCTATTGCTCGTCGTTCAATTCATCGTCGTTCTCTTCATCGTCCCGCACCCGAGTGAGAGTGCCAAGCGGCGGCCGTTGCGCCATGCGACGCGCAAGACGAACCAATTCCGCCCTTGAATTTATCGCGCAATAGCGTGTGAGCAGAATGTCGAGTGAGCCCGCGTCGCGCACGCTCGCCCGGGGACAATCCGTCTGAAGCACATCGAAACTCTCGACTGGGCCCGAGATTGGCCTGCGAGACAGCAGGAGATACTCACTACCCGGCCTCGCTCCGATCTGCACCGCCCATAACTCGACCTCACTTCCTCCTGTCCTTGTTGTTTCGAGAAACGCGAAGAATGAAGGATAGAAATCGGCGGCATCGAGCCGCTCGCGTTCGTCTGCGCGGAACGTATTTGCCCAACAGTGAAAGGCACCATAGTTGCTGAACCTGTACCATCGCGTGTCGTCTTCATCCCCTGCGCCAGCCTCACGCCAAGCCCAATCGCCGAACGCGACGCGACTGGCACAGCCAAAGGAATCTTGGTCAGAGAACCCCTGAGGCCATTCGTTATCGTCACCGTGTCCGAAGATCGGTAGATCAGAGTGAACGATGTCGTTCGCCACCTCTTCAGGTGATTGCGCAAGGGCAGGTCCAACAGCGAGAACAAGTGCCAAGAGGGCGGCGGTGAATCCAAAAGTGCGCATGAAAGACTCCTCACGTGGAGGCATGATAACGTCGCCGTCGCACGCCCGCCATTCAGGCGAATTCTGCGGATCTCGCTGGCGACGCCAATTCACCCGATGCTCTTCGCGAGTTCGTTCAACTGATCGGCGGCCGTGTTCCAGCCTTGCTCGAACCCCATCGTGAGATGGGCTTGTTTATCTTCCTCGCTCCAGTGGCGCGCGCCCCAGACGATCTGAGTTTTGCTTGCGGGCAAATCACTGAGTTCCACGAAGCCGACCATGAACGGCTTGCCCGAGGGGCACCACTCGCCGTCGAAGGCGTCGGTAAAAACGAGATACTCGCCTTCGCGCACCTCAAGGAATTGCCCCGGCAAGCGATTTTCCTCACCGTTGGGGCCGTTCATGACCACGAGGCTGGCGCCGCCAGGGCGGATATCCTGTTCGACGTGTGAGACGTACCAGGGCTTTGGGCAATACCATTGCTTCAACAAATCCGGCTCGGTCCAACACCGCCACACGTTGGCGCGTGGCGCATCTATGGTGCGGGTGATGGAGAGTTCGTGCGCGGCGTTCGTCATCTCGGCCATTCTCCTAAGTGAGTTTCAGTTGCGCCGCCTTGGCGCGATTCTCGGCGGACGGCTCGTTCATCGCCCAATCGATGCCGAAAGGATCGCGCAATTGGCCATAGCGGTCGCCCCAGAATTGTTTGGCGAACGGCGTCACGATTTCGCATCCCGCTTCAACCGCTCGGTTCCACCACACATCGCCGTCTTCGACGACCAACTGCATGGTGAAGCCATGGCCGCCCTTCGCGGCGGGCTGGCCCATGTCGGGAAAGACGTCGGAGAGCATCAGCACCCCGCCGTTGATGACCAGGCTCGCATTGGCGACGCGCTCGGTTCCGGGCATGAGCGCGACATCGCCATGCATCAGCGCGCCGAACGCCTTGCGATAGAAGGCGATGGCGTCTTGCGCGCCGTCGATAGCGAGATAGGGGATGACGCCTTGCATGAGGCGCTCGTTTGGGTTGTTCATTGTTCTCTCCCTTGATCAGTCTTTGGACGACGTGACATCACCCATTCCCGGGGCGCCGCGCAGCGGCGAGCCCGGGACCCATGAACACAAACCGTCCGCGATCTTAGGCCCCAGACTTGGCGCAAGCGCCAATCCGGGGATGGGTGGTCAGTTGTTTTCGCGTGAACATTGTCCTCGATCACCCTGGAATTTCAGGTTCCACGAGTTGAGCAAGCAGCGTGAGCGACTCGCCCCAGCCGAGGTAACAAGCATCAGGCGGGATGACATCTGGCACGCCAGCCTGCTCGATGTTCAACTCGGTCCCAACCGATGCCTTCTTGAACGTGATGGTGACGCGCATCTCTCCGGGGAGATTGGGATCGTCGAATTGATCGGTATGAACGATGCGTTCGTTGGGTTGCAGTTCAAGGTATTTGACCTCAAAGGAATGACTTCCCATTGTCGTGAAATTCGTGAAGCTCATTCGGTAGCCGCCGCCGACCTTGGCTTCGAAATGGTGCATCTTGGCCGTGAAGCCGTGCGGCGGCAGCCATTTGCAGAGCGCATCCCCATCCATAAAAGCGCGATAAACCCGCTCGGGCCACGCGCGGAGCACGCGGTGAAGGCGAATGGTGTTGGGCATCGTTATCCTCCCCTTGAGAACAGAAGTTGCACGTAACGCTTCAAATGCGCGGCCATTTCGAGCGCAATATCCGGGCCGCCCTTCGCTTTCGCCAGGATGAACGCGCCCTGCAGCACTGCCTGCGTGTGCAGCGCAAGGCTCTTCGCGCTCCAATCGCCGCGGATCTTGTATTTCGCTCGCGCCGTCTCGATGTCGGCTTCGAGCGTGGCGGCGTGGCTGAAGATGCTTGCCTCGCAGGCGGCGCGGATCTCGTCGCTGGCGGCGTAGGCTTCCTGCACCATCGTGCCGGCTAGGCAGGTGAAGTTCGCCGGTGCGCCTTCGATCAAAACGGCGCGGAAATCGATGTAGGCCAGCACGCGTTCGAGCGGGTCGGCGTGATCGTGGTAGGGCGCGCTGGCGAACAATGCGCCGGTCACCGCCGACCAATGCCGCGCCGCGGCCACGCCGAGCGCCTCCTTGCTGGCGAAATGATGGAAAAACGCGCCCTTGGTGACGCCTGCGGCGCGGCAGAGATCATCGACGCTCGTCGCCGCGTAGCCCTGGGCGCGGATCATCTGGATCGCGGCGTCGAGCAGCTTGGCGCGGGCGTTTCGGGGTGGATCGAGTTGACTTTCGGAATTCACAAAAAACGGCATACCAACTGGTTGGTACGCCGTCAAGTGAGGCCGGTGTTGTCAGATCAGCGCCCGGATTCCGCTAGGCTAGCTCAATGTCCGAATCGCTGCCGATCATCCTGCTGCTCGCCGCACTCGCCGCCGCCGGCGCCGCCATCTGGTTCGCGCAGCGATCGGCGGGCGTCGAACCCATACGCGCGGAGCGCGACCGGGCGATTAAGGAGCTT
>JBEBIU010000109.1:0-9367 GCA_040080225.1 Terricaulis sp. | reverse complement strand
AGGATGGCGATATCGCCTTCCTCCATGAACATCACGCGGGTGGTGAAAGGGGAGACCGCGATCGCGTCGGAACCGAGATACATCTCGCCGTCGCCGACGCCGACCGCGAGGGGACTGCCCTTGCGAGCGCCGATCAGCACGTCCTCTTCCCCAGCAAACAGGCACGCGATGCCGAACGCGCCTTCCAGACGGCCCACAGCGGCGATGGCGGCTTGCTCCGGGCTCAGCCCGCGATCGAGGCCCTCGTGGATCAAATGCGCGATGACTTCAGAATCGGTTTCCGACGCGAATTTATGGCCGGCGCACATCAATTCCTCGCGCAGGGGACGGAAATTCTCGATGATGCCGTTGTGGACGATCGCCACTCTGTCGGTCGCGTGGGGGTGGGCGTTGGCGGTGGTGGGCGCGCCGTGGGTGGCCCAGCGCGTGTGGCCGATGCCTGAAATGCCCGAAAGAGGCGAGGCCGCGAGTTCGGCCTCAAGGTTCGCCAGCTTTCCGGCGGCGCGCCGACGCGTGATTTTGCCGTTCTCCAGCGTTGCGACGCCCGCGGAATCGTAGCCGCGGTATTCGAGCCGCTTTAACGATTCCACCAGCCGCGGCGCAGCGGCCTTACTTCCGAGAATGCCAATAATGCCGCACATGAACGTCGCCTTTGTATCGAACTATTTCTGGCCGTCATCCCGGACGCGCGGAGCGCGATCCGGGACCCAGGGGCAACCAAGCCGCCCTACGACCCCCTGGGTTCAGGTCTCGCTCCGCGAGCCCGGAATGACGGAGCATAGGTGATTTCGCCTTTCGGGGAGGAGAGTCTGGCGAGGTCATGGAATGTCGCCGCACTCATGGCGCGCGCGGCATTGATTTGCACCTCAATTAGTCTTTCAACATGCGACGGACTTGTGGAGCGTTTTATGACCAGGGCCTATTTCGGAACAGACGGCATCAGAGGCACGGCCAACATCTATCCCATGACCCCGGAAGTGGCGATGCGCGTCGGCTTAGCCGCCGGCAAGCGCTTCATGTCGGCCCACGACCGCCGGCACCTGGTGGTCATCGGTAAGGACACGCGGCTTTCGGGCTACATGCTGGAGCCGGCGCTGACGGCGGGCTTCACCGCGGCGGGCATGGACGTCGTGCTCTTCGGGCCGCTGCCGACGCCGGCGGTGGCGATGCTGACGCGCAGCCTGCGCGCCGATCTCGGCGTCATGCTCTCGGCCTCGCACAATAAATTCGCCGATAACGGCATCAAGCTTTTCGGACCCGACGGCTACAAGCTCTCCGACCAGGACGAGATTGAGATCGAGCACCTGATGGACAGCGCGCTCGACTCCCACTTGGCGGCGCCGGAAAAACTCGGCCGCGCCCGCCGTATCGACGATGCGCAAGCGCGCTATGTCGAGATCGTCAAGGCGACGTTTCCGAAGGGGCTGACGCTGAAGGGTCTGCGCATCGTGATCGATGCAGCCAACGGCGCGGGTTACAGAGTGGCGCCGGTGGCGCTGTACGAACTGGGCGCTGAAGTGATCAAGCTCGGCGTTGAGCCCGACGGCTTCAACATCAACCAGGAAGTCGGCTCTACCGACACCCGCGCGCTGAAAGAGGCGGTGCTGAAGTATCGCGCCGACATCGGCATTGCGCTCGACGGCGACGCCGACCGGGTGGCGATCGTGGATGAGAAGGGCCAATCGATCGACGGCGATCAGCTGATGGCGTTGATCGCAAAAAGCTGGAAGCAATCCGGGCTGCTGACCAAACCCGGCATCGTCGCCACGGTGATGAGCAATCTTGGGCTCGAGCGCTTCCTGAAGGGGCTTTCGCTCAAGCTCGAACGCACCAAAGTCGGCGACCGCTACGTCACCGAAGCGATGCGCGCCAAGGGCTACAATGTCGGCGGCGAACAATCCGGCCACATCATCCTGAGCGATTTCTCCACCACCGGCGACGGCCTGCTTGCGGCGTTGCAGGTGTTGGCGGTGATCGTGCAACAGGGCAAGCCCGCGAGCGAAGTGTGCCAAATGTTCGAGCCCGCGCCGCAAGTGCTCGAAAACGTGCGCTACGAACGCGGCAAGGAAGATCCGATGAACGCCGCCAGCGTTAAGGAGGCAATCAAAGCCGGCGAGCAGCGATTGGAGGGCAAAGGCCGCCTTCTGGTGCGCAAGAGCGGCACCGAACCCTTGGTTCGGATCATGGCGGAAGGCGACGACGAAGCCTTGGTGCGTGAAGTCGTGGGCGGGGTGAAAAGCGCGGTTGTCGCTGCGGCGCGAGCGGCTTAGCCGCCTGCGACCGTCTAGAACCAGCCCTTCTTCTTTTTGGGCGGTTCCGGCTCTCGCGGCGGAGGCGCGGCTGCACGGGGAGGCGGCGCCGGCGTCGGCCGCGCACTTTGAGGCGGCGGCGCAGCGGCGCGCGCGGCTTGCTGCGACGGTGCGGCGGCGCGCCCGGCCTGCGGCGGCGCACTCTTGCCGGGGGCGCCCGAATTGGGGTTAGGCCCCAGCTTATCTACAAACCACGATGACATTGGCTCATCCCCTCTCACCCCTTGGCCCTCGCCGATGTGCTTCGGCGTCCCTTGGAGCGCAGTTAGTCTCTCGGTCAACCTAGCACGGTAATTTCGGCTCCGCACCATGGGACCCATCACGAGCGGGCGGCGCTGACGCGCTGTTGCCCGGATGCCGCACAGGGCCCAGAACGGACCGATGCATTTCCCCCTTCCCAGCGCCGGCTCGCCCTGGCCAGAGCTCGAACCCCGTATGCGCGCGATGGCCTCTGGCGACGTCAAATGGCGCGACGGCAAGACCGGCATGTACGTGTTTAACGCTGGCGAGGACGTCGAGCGCGTGAAGCAGGCGGCCTATTCCATGTTCTCCGAGGAGAACGGCTTAGGGCCGGCGGCGTTTCCCTCGCTGGCGCGTATGGAGCGGGAGGTGGTTGGTCATGCGCTGGCCTTGCTGCGTGCGCCGGAGGGGTCGGGCGGCGTTATGACCTCCGGCGGCACCGATTCTATCGTCATGGCGGTGAAGGCCGCGCGCGACTTTGCGCGTGCGGGCGGCATGGCGGGGCAGGGCAATCTGGTCACGCCGCTCACGGCGCACCCGGCGTTTCACAAGGCGGCGATGATGATGGATATCGAAATCCGCCGCGTGCCGACGAAGAATTTGCTCGCCGACGCTGAGGCAATGGAAGCGGCGTGCGACGCTGGCACGATCATGCTGGTTGGCTCGGCGCCGTGCTTCCCGTTCGGCCTGATCGATCCGTTGGAGGAATTGAGCGCGGTCGCCCTGCGAAAGAATTTGTGGCTGCACGTCGATGCCTGCGTCGGCGGCTTCTTGGCGCCGTTCGTGGAGATGAATGGCGCGGTGCTCTCGGCTTGGGACTTCCGGGTCGCTGGCGTGCGCTCGATTTCGTCGGACCTGCACAAATACGGCTATTGCTCGAAGGGCGCATCGACCCTGCTGTTTCGCGACGCGGCGATGAAGCAGCACATGGTGTTCGACGCCGGGCCATGGCCCATGGGTCGCATGCTGACGCCGACGCTCGCCGGCACTCGGCCCGGCGGCGCTATCGCTGCGGCGTGGGCGGTGCTCAATTATCTTGGCGTCGAGGGCTATCGCGCCAAGCAAAAGCAGGTCGTTCAAGCGCGCGAGTCGATCGAGGCCGGCGTAAAAAAACTCGGCTTCCGCGTGCTGGGCGAGCCCCTGCTTGGCATCGTCTCGTTCACGCATGACAGCCTCGATTGCCTGGCGATTCTGCGCGGCTTGTACGCAAGAGGTTGGATCACGGCGGCGAACGTCGATCCGCCAAGCTTGCACATGATGCTTTCGCCCAAGCACGCGGAAGTAGCCGACACCTATCTCGCCGACCTGGCCGCCTCGATGCAGGATGCAAGCAATCCTGCTGCGATGCCCGCACCGGGCTATGGGCGTTAAACGCAACTTCGCCACTATGAGCTGGCGGCGTACGTGGTGCGTCTCAGTATGTTGCGGCCTTCGACAAGCTCAGGCTGACGAAGAATGGCGTCACGCTGAGCCAGTCGAAGCGCGGCGCCGGCGCAACTATTCCGGCGAAGGGTTGAGCTACTGGCTTTCGCAGCTCCGTCACTCATTGCGTTCGCAATCTCCGCAGCCACGCCGCCGTGCTCGCATCCAGCCCCTCCGGAGATGGGCCTCCTACCAGCGCCGGCAATAACGCGTTCGCCATTTCCTTGCCGAGTTCTACGCCGAACTGGTCGAACGGGTTGATGCCGGCCAACACAGCCTGCGTGAACGTGCGGTGTTCGTAGAAGGCAAGCAAAGCGCCCAGCGCCTCCGGCGATAGCGCGTCGATCGCCATCAATGTCGAGGCGCGGTCGCCCGGAAATACACGATGCGGCTTGCTTGAAGCCTTGCCCATCATGAGCGCGCGCGCCTGCGCCAGCGCGTTGGCGAATACCTTGGCGCGGTGCGCGGGCGGGCCTTCGTGTGCGCCGGCATTGACGATCAACTCCACTGGAATTTCCTGCACGCCTTGATGCAGTAACTGAAAAAAGGAGTGCTGCGCGTTGGTGCCCGCCGCGCCCCACGTCACGCCGCACGCGGATCGCGAGAGCTTTTCGCCATTGCGCGAAACGCCCTTGCCGTTCGATTCCATTTCCAGCTGCTGCATGTACGCGGGCAGCAGGCGCAAGCGCTCAGAATAGGGGATAAGTGCGTAGGATCCGTGCCCGAGCGCTTCGCGGTTCCACACTTGTATGGCGGCGGAAAGCGCCGGCAAATTGCGTGTGAACGGCGCGGCGCGGAAATGGGAATCCATTTCCTCCGCGCCCGCGAGCAAGCGGTGAAAGATGCCGGTCGGGAGTGCGATGAAGCAACTGAGGCTAACGCTCGACCACAGAGAATATCGCCCGCCAACCCAATCCCAGAACGGAAACACATTGTCGCGCGGGACGCCCCAGGCCACGGCTTTGTCCGGCGCGGCGGTTGCAGCGGCGAGGTGGGCGGGTCCCCAGGCGCGCACGAATTCGGCGTTGGCGAGCGTCTCCTGGGTGGTGAACGTCTTCGATGCGACCACCAGCAGCGTGCGCGCGGGATTGAGGCCGTCGATGGCGTCGCGCACGTCGGCGCCATCGACATTGGCCGCAAAGCGCATCTTCATCCCGCGAACGCGGTGCGCGCCGAGCGCATCGATGATGAGCCGTGGTCCCAGGTCGGAGCCTCCAATGCCGAGATGAACGACGGAATCCACGTCGCGGCGGATGCGCTGGGCGAAAGCGATCATCTTGACCTGCGCCGCGCGAACCTCGGGCGGCGGGTCGCTGGCGCGCAGGGCCCAGTGCATGGCTGGGCGGCTTTCAGTGGTGTTGACGATCTCGCCAGCGAACATCTTCGCGCGCCAGCCCTCGAAATCCATCGCCTCGGCGAGCGCCGCCAGCACCGCCAGCGCGGGCGCATCGATGCGCTGTTTGGAAAAGTCCGCGACCAGGTGCGGTGCGGTGAAGGTCAGCGCCTCGGCGCGGCCAGGGTCGGCGGCGAACAGATCGAGCAACGTGGTCCGCTTGAGGCGCGTCGCCTCGGCGACGATTGCGGCCCAAGCTGGGTTTTGGTTGGCGTCCATGTCGGCGATGCTCTATCAGGCGGCGGCGATGGCGACAATTCTGGTCACGGGCGGTGCTGGCTATATCGGCGCACATTGCTGCCTGGCGTTGGCGCGCGCCGGTCACAAGCCGGTGGTCTACGACAATCTCAGCAATGGCCATGCCTCGTTCGTAAAATGGGGGCCGCTGATCGAGGGCGACATCCGCAACGCCGCTCGCCTTGGCGCGGCGTTCGCCGAGCACCGGCCGGATGCGGTGTTGCACTGTGCGGCGCTGATCGAAGTGGGGGAATCGGTCAAGGACCCGGCGCGCTTCTGGGACAATAATGTCGCTGGCGCGCTGACGCTGCTTGACGCCATGCGCTTGGCGGACTGCCGCGCTTTCGTGTTTTCTTCCACCTGCGCCATCTATGGCGCGCCGATGCGCCTGCCGCTGGACGAATCCCATCCGGAAAATCCGCTGAGCCCTTATGGATGGACCAAACTCGCCATCGAGCGGATCAGCCAGGATTTCGCGGCCGCCTATGCGATGAAATTCGTGCACCTGCGCTATTTCAACGCCGCCGGCGCCGCGCCCAAGGAGGGGATCGGCGAGCGCCATTCGCCGGAAACGCACGCCATCCCCTTGGCGCTGTTTGCGCTGCTCGGTCGCCTTGGGGCCTTCACGATATTTGGCGGCGATTATCCCACGCGCGACGGGACCTGCCTTCGCGATTACGTGCACGTGCTCGATCTGGCGGACGCGCAGGTGCGCGCGGTGGAGCGATTGCTGGGCGGCGGGAACTCGCTCGCCGCTAATCTGGGTACCGGCGAGGGCGTCACTGTACGTGAGTTGCTGGATGCGGTTGCGCGTGTCGCTGGCCGCACCGTTCCAGCCTTGATGGCGCCGCGCCGCGGCGGCGATGCGCCCGCGCTGGTCGCGGACAACGCGCTGGCGCGGCGCGAGCTCGGCTGGTCTCCCACGCGCGGGCTTGACGCGATGATCGCGGACGCGTGGGAGTGGCATGGAGAAGTTGAGGAGCGCGTGTTTGGCTGAGGCCGGCGATCGCAGGCGCTACCTCGCCCCCGTCTCCACCAATCGCGCGCTGCGCATGCCCTCAACGGAGCGCGCCGCGCCTTCGGCTTTCTTGGCCCGGATGGCGTTGACTTGTTCGAGCGCGGTGCGCGTCGTCGGCGGGAAAGCGGCGTCGCTGACGTCGAGCGGCGTGGTGCGTTCGCCCCAGCGCACGAGGTGCGCGCAGACGGTAAGGCCCGCGCCGAAGGCCGGCATGAGGATGAGGCAGCCGGGTTTCACTCGGCCTTCTTCGACAGCTTCGGCAAGCGCGACAGGCACGGTGGCCGCACTCATATTGCCGTAGCGCTGGACCGTGAGCATCACTTTATCCATTGGCAAACCGGCGCGGTTCACGACTGCTTCGATGATGCGCAGATTGGCCTGGTGGGGAACAACGAGATCGATGTCGTCGGGCGTGACGCCGCATTTCTTCATTACCGCGGCGCTCGCTTGCACCATGCCTTGCACGGCATGACGGAAAATTTCCTGGCCGTCGAAATCCCATGACGTGATCCCGGCAGTGACGTCGAGATTGCAATAAGCCGTGCCCATGCCGCGCACGCGCAAGGTATGGCGCACGTCGGCGAGGCAGCCGAGCTGTTCGCCGATGACGCCTTCCTCGCGCTCGCTTGCTTGCACGACGACCGCCGCGCAACCATCGCCGAAAAGGACCGCGACATTGCGGTTGTCCCAATCCATGAACGGCGAAATGATCTCGACGCCGATAACTAGCGCATTCTTGACCACGCCGGTGCGGATCATCGCCGTGGCGGTGGAGAGCGAATAGAGGAAGCTGGTGCAGGCGGTGTTGACGTCCATGGAGGCGGCGTGCTTGGCGCCGATGGCGGCTTGCACGCCGGAGCTGGCGTTCGGCACCTGCTCGTCATTGCTGCACGAGCCGTAGACGATGAGGTCTATGTCCTTGCCCTCAAGGCCGGCGGCGGCGATCGCGCGCTGCGCGGCGATGACGGCCATCTCGATGCCGCTAATATGGCTGATGCGGCGCTCCTTCATGCCGGTGCGCGTGGCGATCCACTCGTCGTTGGTGTCGAGGAAGGTGGAGAGGTCCCCGTTGGAGAGCACGGAAGGGGGCATGGCCGCGCCCCAGCCGGTGATCGCTGCGTATGTCATTGGCATGTCCTGTGCGTAGCGCCCGGCGTTCTAGAAGTGTCGCTCATAACCACCCATCCCCGGATTGACGCGAAGCGGCAAGTCCAGGGCCCATAGACACGAACCGTTCGCGATCTTGGGTCCCGGACTGAATGCTGGCGCATTCATCCGGGAATGGGTGGAGGGGGCGCTCCACGAACCCATCAAGTTGCGCGGCCATCAAGGTCGCCCCACACTTACGTACCTGAATCCCTTCGCCGCCATTTCTTGCGGTCGGTAGATATTGCGCAGATCGATCACCACCGGCGCCTTCAGCGCCTTCTTCATGCGATCTAAATCGAGCGCGCGGAACTGGTCCCATTCGGTGATGAACACGACGGCGTCTGCGTCTTGGACGCAATCGTACGGGCCGGAGGCGAATGTCACGTCCTTGAGCAAATGCTTGGCTTCCTCCATGCCCTCGGGATCGAACGCGCGCACGCGTGCGCCTTCGTCCTGCAACGCCGGCACGATGTCGAGCGCGGGGGCGTCGCGCATGTCGTCGGTGTTGGGCTTAAAGGTGAGGCCGAGGACCGCGATGGTCTTGCCGCTGACATTGCCGCCGAGCGCATCGATGATCTTCTGCGCCATCTTCTGTTTGCGCGCCGTGTTCACACGCACCGTGGTTTCAATCAACTCGATCGGCGCCTTGTGATCGCGCGCGGTCTTCATCAGCGCCAGCGTGTCCTTCGGAAAACACGAGCCGCCATAGCCGGGCCCGGCGTTGAGGAATTTGCGTCCAATGCGATTGTCGAGGCCGATGCCGCGCGCCACTTCCTGCACGTTGGCCCCGACCGCTTCGCACAGATCGGCGATTTCGTTGATGAAAGTGATCTTCATGGCAAGGAACGCGTTGCCTGCGTATTTTGTAAGTTCCGAGGTGCGCCGCGAGGTGAAAATAATCGGCGTCTCATTGAGGAAAAGCGGGCGATAGAGATCGCGCATCACCTCGTGCGCGCGCTCGTCGTCCGTGCCGACGACGACGCGGTCCGGGCGCTTGAAATCGTTGATCGCCGCACCTTCGCGCAGGAATTCTGGATTGGACACGACGGCGAATTCCGCGTCCGGGCGCTTCTTCTTGATAATCGCCTCGACTTCGTCGCCAGTGCCGACCGGAACGGTCGATTTGGTGACGACGACAGTGTAGCCGTTCATGAGCGCCGCAATTTCTTCGGCCGCGGTGTAAACATAAGTCAGATCGGCGTGGCCGTCGCCGCGGCGCGAGGGGGTGCCGACGGCGATGAACACCGCGTCGGCGTCGCGGATGGCCTCACTTGGGTCGGTAGTGAAGGAAAGCCGCCCTTGCTCGACATTGTCCTTTACCAATTCTCCAAGTCCCGGCTCAAAGATCGGGATCTCGCCCTTCTGTAAGCGCGCGATCTTGGCTTCGTCCTTATCGACGCAGGTGACGGTGTGGCCGAAATCGGCAAAGCACGCCCCGGAAACAAGCCCCACATAGCCGGTGCCGATCATGGTTACGCGCATGGGGAGTTACTCCAGGTCGCTGGAAAATATGGACCGCCGGCGCCCTCGCCGGCCAGCGCCGGTGCGCGTGATTGGGAGCGCGCCGCTCCCGCGGCGCTGCGCGGCGGCGCCGCGCAG
>JBEBIU010000108.1:0-9391 GCA_040080225.1 Terricaulis sp. | reverse complement strand
CTCGTCGATTGAACGAACGGCCGCGGAAAACCCTGGACTTCCATACCCCGGCAGAGCGATTTAGCGAGTGTGTTGCGTCGACCTATTGAGACCGCCGCCGAAAACTGCCGTTTACCGATAGCTCAGTCGGCTTCCGAGAACACGTCGGAAGCCCGCAACGTAAAGCGCATGGCTTCGTAAATCAGCTTACCGCCTACTCGACTATAGGCTTGAGCGGCCCACACATTAGGGCGTCCCCGCTGCTCTAGATTATAACAAATGGAGCCGGCTTCCCCGAGCAAAGTGCTCTCTACAAGAACACACGCCCTTATCTGATTATTGCGTGCAAGCTTATCTGATAATGTCGTGTGTAGCGATATGCCAAGTTCAGAAGCGTGGCTTGGTCTGACCCAAGATCGGCAGCGTTGCCGTCGAGAGGGTAAGGTGAAATACGAACTCCGGCGAATAACTCAAGCTGCCCGAAAACTCGTTGCTCAGCTTCGGGGGCGTGCTTCACCGGCATCTTATGGCTTGGCCAGATCATACCTTCAACTTCGCCAAGAATGAGGTCGCCTCTGTGCTCGTCACCTTCCTTGAACGCCTCGAAAGACATCGCGATGAGTTCTTCAATGACCCTCATCATGCGGTCATTCTTTATCTTCTTTCGCACAAACTGAAAGTTCGACTTCAGCTGTTCGAACGCAGCCGAGAGAACTTGCGATTGATCGGACGCCAACTCGTGCGTACCGCCGACAAGAAACTTGTCTGGAGCGGAAAACCGCAAATGGACCAAGGCGTCATGCCATTCGCCCAGCGACTGAAACTCCCGGATGTTCAACTGGACCTCGCTCGCACAGCGCTATGGTGAGGTTGTACCCTCACAAGCAATGTCGCAAAATGGCCAGTTGCAGATCCCTAAAGCACCAACCCCAACAACACCGCAGCATAATGCCCCGCTGCGCCCAGGATCACGCAGGCGTGCCAGATCGCGCGGCGATAGGGGATGGCGTGGTTGAGGTACAACAGCACGCCGCCCGAATAGGTGAGGCCGGCGATGACGAGCATCGCGATTGCGGGCCCAGGCAGCGAGGGCACGACCGGTCCAAGCACCAGCACCGCGAGCCAGCCAAACGCGAGATAGACAAGACACCAGACCTTGTCCGACACCCCGGTCCAAAACACCTTGCCGGCCGCGCCCACAAGAGCTGCGACCCAGATCGCGCCGGTGATCCAGAACGCAAAGTCCGGCGGCAGCAATTTTATCGTGAACGGGGTGTAGGAGCCGGCGATCATCAGGAAGATGGCGGCTTCGTCGAGCCGGCGCAGCAGGCGTCGGTAGCGCGAGGGCCGGGTGAGATTGTAAACGGCGGAAGCCGCCAGCATCGCGGTCATGCAGAGCGCGTAGATGGCGCCCGCCGTCGCCATCGGCACGCCGCGATTGGCCAGCGCCACCGCAACCAGAAGTCCGCCGCCGATGAACGCCGCCGCCAGCCCAATGGCGTGTACGACGCCGTCGGCCGTATGTTCGGCGCGGTTTGGATAATGCTCGCCGAGCTCGTGCGGGTCGGCAGTCAGCAAATTGCCAAACGACATGGTTCGCGCGCTTTCTGCGTTCGCGGGAGAGTTCCTGCACCGTAAACGATGCGACTTAATGTCCGGTGAGCGGGTTCACGATTTCCAAGCTTTTTCGGTTGATGGCGCCGATTTCGCAGGCGGCTGCTCTCATGGAAAACGTTGCCCCAGAGACCTTTCCCGAGCCTCGATCCAACCATTTGGAGACCCTGCGGGGGGAAGCGCGCTTCATGGCGGCGGCGGGTATGATCCTGATGTGCGTCGCTTTGCCTTTGACCTTGGTGTTCGTGGCGCTGGCGCTGGGGAGGTCGGCGATGTCGCCGCTGCTGCCGATCGCCGTCGGCGCGCCGCCGACCATGATCGGCTATCTGGCGTGCCACTTTGCCTCGCGCCGGTTGGCGAAGGTCAAGGCGCTCAGCGAGGCTTGAGCTTGCTTGGCAGCTGACGCCAATAATGGCTAGCAGAATCAAAGTATTGACTTGTTAACAACTCTACATGCACGCTCGCATCCGGAGCGTTGACGATGCGCGCGCAGGATGGCGAAGAACTCAATTTGCGGCTCAAGGGCTGGCGGCTCGCCACTGCGGAAGTGCTATATTATCTCCCGGATCACCCTTCGCTGCTGCAGAGTTTCGTGTGGCAGACGCTCGATCTGGCCCCCGCCTATCCGCGCATCCACCGTTTCTTGGACTTCTGGCGGCGAGAAATCGATGCGGTGATCCATTCCGTGGAGCTTGCCGGCGGCGAAATGCTGGCGCCGGCGCCGGTGCGCAATCTCGACGCCCTCTTTTATCACTAACGAGTGATCACCAAATTTGGGAATGGCGGCGCAAAAACGCGCGTCCCATGCGATAGTCGTAGCGCGAGGCGGCGGACCGGAGGCCAAAAATGCGAAAGCTCATCCTTGCCGGCTTGGCGGCGGCGTTGGCCGCTTGCGCGACCGCGACGCCTTACCAACCCGCCGTCGCCGACAATTACGGGTTCTCCGAGCAGGCGATCGAATCCAACCGCGTGCGCATCACTTTCCGCGGCAATACGCTCACCGACCGCGAAACGGTGGAGACTTACCTGCTTTACCGCGCCGCCGAACTGACGCTCCAGAGCGGGCGGGATTATTTCATCGTCGCCAACCGCGATACCGAGGAGCATTCGCGGCTGCAGGGGACGGGGCTGTACCGGCCGCGCTTCGCTTTCGATTATTGGTATTTTTCGCCCCGGCGCGGCTGGAGCCCGTGGTACGATCCGTTCTGGGATGAGCCCGCGTCCTATCGCGAAGTCACGCGCTACGAGGCGATGGCTGAGGTCGCCATGTTCAGCGGCGCCAAGCCCGCAAACGATTCCAACGCCTTCGATGCCCGCGAAGTGCAGTCCAACCTGCAAGGCCGGATCGTTCGTCCCGCGCCGGCGGAGTGAGCCGGGTGGGGGCGGCAAGGCCGCTAGCGAAGCGTCATGCGCGCGCGGCATTTTCTGGCGCGGCGGGCGCCTGCGTTGGCCTTCGGCGCCATTCCCAGCCAAGTTTGTCTTGCGGGCTCGCCTTCGCGCGACGCCTCGGCTAGAAACCGCCCCGACCCGCACCCGTAGCTCAGCTGGATAGAGCGCTGCCCTCCGAAGGCAGAGGTCACAGGTTCGAATCCTGTCGGGTGCGCCATAAAATCAATAAGTTATAGCTCGTCGGCAATTCAGAGCTTGGCCTTGGTGGGCACTTGGTGGGCACCGTCCCCAGTTGGGGCCAGCGGGCAATGCGGTCTCAAGTGGAAACTGTGTTCTCCCTCGCCCGATCCCTTCTGGGGTGAACGGCGGCGACAAATAGTCATCGGGGCGTAGCGTGGGGGTGGTGATATAGTCAGAGGGCATGTTGGGGGGATTCTGCCGCAGTAATTCGGGCCTGTCCCGAGCGCTTGCAGCTTTGGCGCTGCTGGCGATGGCCGTGCGCGCGCTGGTTCCCGCTGGCTACATGCTGGCGCCCGAGCAGAACGGGCGCACCTCAATCGTGACACTGTGCACCGGGCATGGTCTGGTTGACGTTGTTGTCGATCACGGCGCCGGCAAGGGCCGCGGCGACGGCGGGAAGCCCGCCGACCACTCAGACGCGCCCTGCGCCTTCGCCGCGATCGCCCAGATTGCCCCGCCGCAAGCGCCGCCGACGATACTACCGCCAACGTTCCGGACGGCGCCCGCGACCTTCGAAGCCGCCCACGCACGCCCCGGCCTCGGCCTCGCCGCACCCCCGCCCTGGGCCACCGGACCTCCGCTCTCAGCCTGAAATCTTCGCCGAGTTCGCACGGGCTCGCATCGATCTTTAGCGCTCGCGCGCTCGCGCGGGCGCCATCTCAGGCTGGGAAATACCATGACCAACAATACCATATGCAAGCTGGCGCTCGTTAGCGCGAGCGTCGGCGCTATCGCCCTCTCCCTCGCGGATGTCGCCAACGCCCAAACCGCGACGCCAAACAACAACGAAGACACCATCGTCGTCACCGGGCAGCGGACGCTCGATTTCGAGGCCGACGTGGCCGGCAGATTGGGCTTGAGCAACCGCGAGACGCCGGCGATCGTCGATGTCGTGTCGCAAGAGGACTTTCAGGTCCAAGGCGTTCGCACGACCATTGAAGCCATGAACGCGGCGCCGGGCGTCAATTCTGGCAATCTGCCGGGCGCTGTGGGTGGCGCCTCAATGCGCGGCTTCACGCGCGGGGCGGTCAATTATCTCTATGACGGCGGGCGCATGGCTAGTTCCGGCGCGGAAGTGCGGAATTGGGATTCCTGGAGCTTCGAGCGCATCGAAGTCTTGAAAGGCCCATCCTCGGTGATCTCCGGCGAGGGCGCTCTGGCAGGGGCCATCAATTTCGTGCCGCGTCAACCGCGCTTGGGCGAGCAAGAGGGTGCATTTCTGGCAAGCTATGGCAGCCAGGAGACCGGGCGGCTCGCGGGCGATCTGAACATGCCATTGGGCGAACACGCCGCCATGCGCGCCGATCTTGCTTTCTCAAGATCGGCGGGCTGGGTCGATGACACGGACTCGGAAACCTCGGCCGGCCGGTTGGCGTTGCGCTTCGACCCGAACGAACGATTGACGGCGACCTTGTCGGCCGATCGCTTCGACGACGATTTCTCGACCGCATATTTTGGCCTGCCGCTAGTGTCGGCTGCGGTGGCGCGCAATCCTTCGGGCATCGTCTCGGGATCGAGCGGTCTTGTCGCCGACGAGGCGGTGCGCGACATCAATTACAATGTCGCCGACGGGGCCATGGATTCGCAATCGACTTGGCTGCGCGCCCGCGCCGAATATCGCTATTCCGATGCCTGGAAGTTGGTCAGCGACGCCAGTTGGTACGATTCCAACCGCCTGTGGCGCAATTCCGAAGACTATACTTTCAACGCTGGCACGGGGCTGCTCGATCGGCTGACCACTCTCATCACGCATGACCACCAGTATTGGAACGAGCGCCTGCATGTGGCCTATGACGGCAATTTCGGCGGTCACCGCAATCGCTTCACCTTAGGCGTGGAAGTCGGCGGCACCGATTTCGCTACCAGCCGCAGGTTTGGCGCGACGACCTCCGTCGATCCGTTCGCGCCGGCCCGCGGCCTGTTCCCAACACCGGACACGCCCGCGAATTTCGCCACCCGCCAGGAAGTTTCGGCAAAAGTGGATGCAACAGCGATCTTTGCCGAGGACGCCTTCAATCTGACGCCGCAATGGCTGCTGGTCGGGGGCGCGCGTTTGGATCAGTACGAATTGGATCGCCGCATTGAAAACGTCACCACCAGCGTGGTGACTAATTATGGCAACGATTTCGATCCGGTTTCCTGGCGCCTTGGAACTGTCTATAGCCTGCAGCCGCAAACGCAGGTGTTCGCGCAGTACAACCATGCGGCGGCGCCCGTGAGCAGCCTTCTGTTCATGAGTGCGACCAACGCAACCTTCGATGCGACGACCGGCGATTCCTACGAAACTGGAATCAAGAGCACGATGTTCGATGGGCGCGCTCAAATCACGGCGTCGGCTTATCATATCCGGCAGGACGACATCCTCACCCGCGATCCCGCCAATCCAGCCGTCACGGTGCAAGGCGGCAGTCAGATTTCGCAAGGCGTCGAGGTATCGTTCTCATGGGCCGCGACCGAGGAAGTGCGTGTCGATCTGAGCGCGGCGGTGCTGCAGGCGGAGTTCGATAAATTGATCGAGACAGGCGGGGCTGACCGCTCGGGAAACCTGCCCGCGAACACGCCCGAACAACTTTACGATCTCGTCGTGAGCTATTCCCCACAAGCCGTGCCTTTGATCTTCACTGGCATTGTCCGCCATGACGGCGCTTTCTTCACCAGCAACGCCAACAGCGTGCGGGTGGACGGATACACGCTCTTCGATGCTGCGGTGGCTTGGGAGGCGCCGTTCGGGGTGCTGACGCTGCGGGGACGCAATCTGACCGACGAATTCTATGCCGATTGGTCGGGTTTCTCGGCGACTCAGATCTATGTCGGAGAGCCGCGGAGCTTCGAAGTGTCGTTGACGCGTTCGTTCTAATCGGGCCGGGCGGAGGCCTCCTATGACACTACCCCAATTGCAGACGCAAGAATTCGGAGGCGCGGCCAGTGCGCGTCGCGTCATCTTTCGCCTGCACTTCTATGCCGGGCTCCTGATCGCGCCGTTCGTGCTCGTTTTGGCGTTGACCGGGATCGTCTATCTCTTCAACACCGAGATCGACGACGCGCTGCACCCATCGTGGCGCTTCGCGGCCCATGCGGGCCCGCAGCTTCCGCCCGAGCGCATGGTCGACGACGCGATGGCGGCGTTTCCGGGCGCGCGCGCCACGCGCATCGACTTGCCCACGGCGCCCGATCGTACTGCCGTGGTGTTTCTAACCCCGCAACAAGGCGAGCCGTTCCGGGTCTATGTCGATCCCGTCTCTGGCGAGGCGCGCGGTTCGTTCGTCTACACGCATACGCTGGTGGGCTTCGCCGATACTGCGCATGGCTCGCTCATGCTCGGCGATCTGGGGGACGCCATCGTCGAACTCGCGGCCTGCTGGGCCATTCTCATGATCGCTACCGGAATTTACCTCTGGTGGCCGCGCGACGCGGGCGGCGTACTTGGCGCCTTCTTCCCGCGCTTCGGCAAGGGCCGCGGCCTTTGGCGCAGCCTGCATGGAGCGACCGGACTCTGGACATCCACTCTGGTGCTGTTCCTGCTGCTCACCGGCTTGCCCTGGTCGGACAATTGGGGCAGCAACCTCAACAAGATGATGGGCGCCGTGGGGCTAGGCTATCCAGCCTCCTACCGCACGCATATCGATCATCCGCCTACGGCCCCGCAAAGTGAAGAGAAGTTGGGCGAAACTGCATCGGGCGTTCCCTGGACACTCGAGTCAGCGCCAGCGCCTCACTCCAACGAACACATGATGCACCACATGGACCAGCCCATCGATGTCGGCCAAGCGGCTTCCATCTTCGCCAGCAGAGGGCTCACGACCGCTTACCGCCTGGTCTATCCGCGCGACGCGCACGACGTGTTCACCGCCTACACCTATCCCGATCAGCCCGAAGGGCAGCGTACGATCCATCTCGATCAATACAGCGGCGAGGTGGTCAACGATGTGAGCTTCGCCGATTACGGCGCGGGCGCGAAAGCGGTCGAATGGGGCGTGCAGCTGCACATGGGCAATTATTTTGGCCTGCCCAACCAGATCCTGATGCTGGCCGCCGCCTTGGGCGCGGCAATGCTGGCGCTCACCGGGCCGATCATGTGGCTGCACCGGCGCAAGTCGGGCCTGGGCGCGCCGGCGCCATTCAAAGGCGGACGCGTCGCGTGGGGTCTCCTCGCCGCACTCGTTGGGTTCGGTGTGATCTTTCCGCTGCTGGGACTTTCGGCGCTTCTTGTCCTCGGCCTCGAGCGCCTCGTGCTGAGCCGGATTCCAGCCACGCGCGACTGGTTGGGCCTTTCAAGCCACGCGAAAGCAACGCCGCAATGACCAGGCCACGCGCAACCCGATCGGGCATGTCCCGAACGCTTGCAGCGCTCGCGCTGCTGGCGATTGCGGTGCGTGCGCTAGTGCCCGCGGGCTATATGCTTGCCACGGCCCAGGATGGCCGCTTCATCGCAGTGACCCTGTGTTCGGGACATGGCGCGGTGGATGCCGTCATCGATCTGACCACAGGCGCAGTAGTCGATGCGGACGCCACGAAACAAAACGACATACCTTCAAACGCACCCAATCCCGATGCGCCATGCGTGTTCGCGACAATGGCCGCACTGTCGGCGCCGGAGCACCCGCCGGCGTTTACCCTTGTATTCCAGAGCGCGCCCGCGGAGCGGGTGCGTGACCTAGCAGTCGCCCCAGGCCGCGGCCTCGCCGCGCCGCCGCCTTGGTCCACCGGACCCCCGCTCGCAATCTGATCAAGCCCAAGTTGCGGTCAGCGATGGCCGCTTACCCGTAACGCGCGCCGTTGCGCGCTGATCATGCGAGCGATCATGTCAAATTGGAAGTTTTCCGGCGCCGAGGCGCCGAGGCACGCCGTCACCGTCCCGCAGACAGGGTTGAGCCGTCGCGCTGTGTTCACCGCGGGCACAGCGCTTGTCGCCGCGCTGAGCGTGACTGCTGACGCACAGACGGCGGAGAGGAGACCAACACCGACGCCCTCACCGGCACCGTCCGTGGCGTTTTTGCTGTACGACAGCGCCTGCGGCAGCGAGTTCACCGGCGCCTGGGAAGTGTTCCGCGCCTCTGGTCCGCTGGGACCAGGCGGCTTTCAGTGCTTCACCTTGGGCTCGGCGCGAAGCGCCATCGATGTCGGCGGACTGGCAATCACGCCGCAATACACCTTTAGCGACGCCCCGCGCGCTGATGTCATCGTGACGCCAAGCCGCAATGGCGGTTTTGCTTCCATGTCGGCGCATGCGCCTGAGATCGAATGGCTGCGCCGCGCGAGCGACGAGGCGCAGATCGTGTTGGCCATCGGCTCCGGCGCCTTCTTGTTGGCGGAAGCGGGGTTGCTTGACGGTCGCCAGGCAACCACCCACCACACTTACTTTGGCGAATTCGAGCGTCAGTTTCCAAGTATTGCGTTGCAGCGCGATAGGCGCTTCGTCGATGCGGGCGATCGCATCACCACGGGCGGTTACGCCGGCGGCATCGACGCTGCGTTGCACATCGTTGCGCGCCGCTACGGGCCCGATAGCGCCCTGCGCACAGTCGGCGCCATCGAGCACGCCAGCGACCTCTGGATGACCAATCAACTCCAACCGGGCTCGGCGCGGCCACCGGCAAACGCCATGAGCGAGGAACAAATATGAGACATCACCTTCTACTCACGGCCGCCGCCCTTTGCGTGGCGCCCTCACTCGCGTTCGCACAGGACGTAGAAGGGCGCGAGTCGTGGGCGAGCGACACCATCGTAGTCACCGGCCAACGCCCGAGCATCACCGCGCCCGACGCCGCCACTGCTACACGAACGCCCACCCCGGTCGAGGAGATACCGCAATCGATCCAAACACTCACGCGGACTTTGATTGAGGAGCAGGAGCTGCAGACGCCGGCGGATGCGCTCGTCAACATCTCCGGCGTCGTGCCGGTGCGCACTGCGGAGATCGTGCTGCAGTCGCCGATCGTGCGTGGTTTTGAAGCGCAATACTTCATCGACGGACTGCCAGCCTATGGCTTGCCGGACAGCGTGGTGGACCCCGGTACGCTAATCAATGTCGAACGGATTGAAGTCGCCAAGGGGCCCACGAGCACGCTCTATGGCGGCGGCGCAGGCGCGCCTTCGGGAGCGCGAGCGGGAGTTGGCGGAAATCAATAACGAGGCAGCCCGGATCGAAGGCGAGTTGACGGCACTTGGA
>JBEBIU010000107.1:0-9461 GCA_040080225.1 Terricaulis sp. | reverse complement strand
CAGGCTTTGGCCGGCTGGAAAACACGATGCGCGGGGCGCGCCAAGCGCACCACCCATTTTAACTTTGAGCTCACGCGCCAAGCGCGCCCCGCTCTCCCACCTTCGCTCGCGATGCGAGCTTCGGCGGGCAGGCCCGCCTTCGCGGGATTGGCGCCATGGAATGAACCGAACCCGGAAACGCGAAGCGTTGTCCGGCGCTTGGCGCGGCATGGGCCGCCGGCGAACTGAAGTCTGGCGAGGAATCTTACGCGGCCCTCGCGCCAAGTTCACTCAAACAACTCGCGAAAGCCCACTCGATCCACGGGATCAGCGCCTCCACATCGGCGCGCTCAATTGTCGCGCCGCACCAGAGGCGTAGGCCCGGCGGCGCGGCGCGGTAAGCGCCGGCGTCGAGCGCGACGCCTTCGCGCTCCAGCATCGAAGCAAGCCGCTTGGCGAATTCCGCTTGCGCATCCCCCGGCAGCGCCGCGACGCGCGGATCGATCACTTTCAAGCAAACACTGGTATTGGAACGGGTCGCTGGATCGTTCGCCAGATTGGCGATCCAGGGCGTCCTCTCGATCCATTCGAACAACACATCGGCGTTGGCGTTGGCGCGGGCGACAAGCCCATGCAACCCGCCGACGCTCAATGCCCACGTCAGGGCGTCGAGATAATCCTCGACCACGAGCAATGACGGGGTGTTAATGGTGGCGCCTTCGAAGATCGAAGGATCAACCTTGCCCTTCTTTGTCAGCCGGAAAATCTTCGGCAACGGCCAAGGCGGCGTGTAGCTTTCCAACCGCGCGATCGCACGCGGCGAGAGTACGATCATGCCGTGCGCCGCCTCCCCGCCAAGCGCCTTCTGCCAGGACAACGTGGTCACGTCGCATTTGGCCCAGTCGATGGCTTGGGCGAAGGCGGCGCTGGTGGCGTCATTGATGGCGAGCCCCTCGCGATCGGCGGGGATCCAATCGAAATTGGGAATGCGCACCCCGGATGTTGTACCATTCTGGGTGAAGATGATATCAGCGTCGGCACGCGCCGCGCTCAGGTCCGGCAGCGCGCCGTAAGGGGCGGTGTGGATCCTGGCGTCGAGCTTCAATTGCTTGACGGCGTCAGTCACCCATTCTTCGCCGAAGCTCTCCCAGGCGAACACATCGACAGGCCGCGCGCCGAGCATCGACCACATCGCCAGCTCCATCGCGCCAGTGTCGGACGCCGGCACGATGGCGATCTGGTGCGTGTCGGGAATACCTAGCACCGCGCGCGTGCGATCGATCGCCTCTTTGAGCTTGGCCTTGCCCACCTTGGAACGGTGCGAGCGGCCAAGTGCGGCGCCTTCGAGCGCGGCGAGCGACCAGCCGGGACGTTTTCTTGTGGGCCCGGAAGAAAACCGGGCGTCGGTCGGACGCAACACCGGCTTTGCAAGATCGCTCATCGAATTCTCCCATCCTCACAGATGGACGTCCGCCGTTGGGAGCGGATGGCCCGAAAACGGGATGGCGGCGTTCGCGGGGAATTGCAACGCATCGGATCGGCCCGGGGCCGAAATTAAATTGCGCGCCTACTTCCCCGTCACCACGATGCGCGGAGCATGGGGTTGGTCCGCGCTGGCCGGCGGGGCGGGATGGGAGGTTGGCGGGCGCAAATCTTCGCCCGGCGGAGGCGACGCGTTAGCCGGCGCTGACGGCGCATCCATCCCCGGCAACAGGGGCTCCTCGAAGATAGCCGGCAATTGCCGCGCCTTGCGCGCCCGGCGCTTCTTGCGTGGCGGCGCTTCGGGGTGTTCGTCGATCCGATTGGCGAGACGCGCGAGCGAAGGATCGAGTTCGCCGCGCAGATACACCGCGACCTGCCCCAAGAGGCGCACGCTCGACAGTGTCTGTATCGCGCGCATATAGCCGCCGCGTTTGCTGGCCTGGTAGCCGACCACGCTTTCCATGTCGAAGCGATCGCACCAATAAGGCGCGAGATCGGCGAACGCGGAACCGGTCACCGGATCCTCGTCAACGCCCGCGCCTGGTGCGAAGAAACGCGAGACAAAATCGTACGGTTTGCCTTCATCGGCGGGCGCGGTGACGACCAGGCATCCCTGGCGCGGCCCGCGGATGGTGGCGTTGATCGCGGCGATGTCGGGCTTCATGTTGATGACCGCCGCTTCGCTTTCGAGCACGACGTTAGCGTACTCGGCCACGAATGCATCGGCGAAGCCGTTGACGCCAAGCGCGCGCGCGAGCTCGCCCGGCGCTTCCCAGGGCGCGCGCTGCTTTTTCGGCAGGTCGAGCGTGTAACCCTCGGGCGTCGCCCGCACCACCAGCGCACCGGCGTGGGTGTCAAACACGACGACTTCGAGACCGGGTTCCAGCTCCGATAACAACATCGCCCCAGCCGCCAACGTGGCGTGCCCACAAATCGGCACTTCCGCGGCGGGGGTGAACCAACGCAGCTGGTAATTGCCCTTGAGGCCGGTCGGCGTAAAGAAGGCGGTTTCCGAGAGCTTGTTCTCAGTGGCGATGGCCTGCAGTGTCGCGTCTGGAAGCCAGCGATCGAGGGGCACCACCGCGGCCGGATTGCCGGTGAACAGCCGGTCGGTGAAAGCGTGGACGATCCAGATTCTCATGGGGGCGGAATATGGCTTCCCAGGGTCGCACCCGCCAGCCAAGTCGCCAGTTTGGCGCAATTTTGCCTCCCCCCCCGAGGGACGGGGCTCAGGGGGTATGGCGGCGCAAACACCCAGCATTGCGTAGAGTTCTTCGGGGGAAGCGTTGAGAGCTCGGCGCATTGGCGCGGATATGGGGACACGCGCTTTCCTCACGCGTACAACACACGGCGCCATGTCTCCCCGGCGGGAAACTCATCCTCCACATACCCGCGTTTTCGCCGCGTCGTACTCCCGCTTCAGCCGCGCCACCAATTCGCCTGCGCTCATCACTTCGTGTACGCCGCCGACGCCCTGCCCCGCGCCCCAGATTTCTTTCCAGGCTTTGGCTTTGGAGCCCTCGCCGCCGCCGAAATTCATTTTGCTGGGATCGCTCTCAGGCAAATTTTCCGGATCGAGCCCGGCGGCGGCGATCGAGCCTTTAAGATAGTTGCCGAGCACGCCGGTGAACAAATTGGTGTAGATCACGTCCTCGGCCCGGCTATCGACGATCATCTGCTTGTAGGCTGCCGAGGCGTTGGCTTCTTTCGTCGCAATGAAGGCCGAGCCGATATAAGCGAGGTCGGCGCCCATGGCTTGCGCGGCCAGCACCGCGCCGCCGTTCGCAATCGCGCCGGAGAGCAGCAAGGGCCCGTCGAAGAACTCGCGGATCTCCTGCACCAATGCAAAAGGCGACAACCCGCCCGCGTGTCCGCCCGCGCCCGCGCACACCGCGATCAAGCCGTCGGCGCCCTTCTCCAGCGCCTTCTTCGCGAACTTCACATTGATGATGTCGTGCAGCACGATGCCGCCATAGGAATGGATAGCCTCGTTCACATCCTCTCGCGCACCGAGCGAAGTGATCACGATCGGAACCTTGTGCTTCACGCAGGAGGCGACATCCTGCTCCAGGCGCTCATTGGTCTTGTGCACGATCTGGTTGACCGCATAGGGCGCGGCCGGCGTTTCGGGGTGCGCCTCGTCCCAGGCCGCCAGTTCCGCTTTGATCCGCACCAGCCAGTCGTCCAGCAGCGGCTGGGGGCGCGCGTTGAGCGCGGGAAACGACCCGACGATGCCGGCTTGGCACTGGGCGATCACCAATTCCGGGTTGGCGATGATAAATTGCGGCGCGCCGACCACGGGCAAACGCAGCTTATCGAACACGGGCGGCAACGACATCGGGTCTCTCCTCTTGCGCACCGGCCTAGCTTCTGGCGAATACCGCGTCGAGAGTGCCGGAGCGTCAAGCGGAGCGGAAATGGCGGACCTCCAATTAGGAGAGCAAGCGGACGAGGCCGATTGGCGCGCGCTGGTCGAAAAGGGCTTAAAGGGCGCGTCGTGGGACAGACTTGTCGGGCGCACCGCCGACGGGATTGAACTGAAGCCGCTCTACCGCGAGAGCGACTTTCACACCGCGGAGGATGTCTCTGGCTTTCCGGGCGCCGCGCCGTTCATGCGCGGCGCCGCGGGATGGACCATCCGCCAGAGCTTCGCTCACCCCGACCCCGAGCAAACCAATCATGAGATCCTGGCTGACCTCGCAGGCGGCGTCGGCGGTGTTGAACTCCTACTGGGCGAGCACGGCTGCGCGATCGAAAGCGCAACCGATCTCGACCGCGCGCTTGTAAGCGTGATCCTGGAAGCAGCGCCGATCTCGCTCGATGGCGCAACACGCGCGCAGGCGCAGCTCTTGCGCGACAAACTCAGAGGCGTGGCCGCACCGGGCACAGCATTCAATCTCGATCCCATCGGCGCAATGCTGCGCACCGGCGCCGATCCCCGCATCGCCAACGCAGCGGATTTCGCCGCCGCCATTGCTAACGAACTCCCCCACGCCCGCGCCCTTCGGGTCGATGCGCGCATTGTCCACGAGGCAGGGGGATCGGAAGCACGGGAAATTTCCTACGCACTCTCACTCGGCATCGGATACTTGCGCGCGCTTGACAAGCAAGGCGTGGGTATCGCGGCGGCAGCAGCGACGATCGCCTTCGCGGTCTCCATAGGCGCCGATGTCCTGATCGAAACGGCAAAACTGCGCGCGCTGCGCATGTGTTGGGCTCGCGTGCTGGAGACGAGCGGTGCGGCGGCCGAGCATCGCAGCACGCACACCCACGCCTTCACGTCCAGGCGCATGATGACGCGCTACGATGCGGAGACCAACATCCCGCGCGTGACAACGGCCGCGTTTGCCGCCGCCATCGGCGGCGCGAACGAGATCACCACCATGCCCTTTACCGATGCGCTAGGCTTGCCCACGCCATTCGCTCGCCGCGTTGCCCGAAACACGCAATTGGTGCTGATGGAGGAAAGCCGCCTTGGTCATGTGGCCGATCCGGCCGGCGGCGCGTGGTTTGTCGAGAAGCTAACACGCGATCTCGCCGAACGCGCCTGGGCGAAAATGCAGGAAATCGAGACGCAGGGCGGCATTGTCGCCGCGCTTCAATCCGGCTTGTTGCAACGCGAAGTCGCGGAAGCACGCGCGACGCGCCAGGCCGCGTTCGCGCGCCGCAAGGAAACCATCACGGGCGTCACCGATTTTCCGGTACTTGGACGGGAGCCGCCGGAATCTTTGGACCGCCGGCGCCCTCGCGGGCATGCGTCGGCGTTGGCCGGCGAGGGCGCCGGCGGTCCACATTTTTCACCGATCCGCTGGGCCGAACCGTTCGAGGCGCTGCGCGAGCGGGCTGAAGGAAAATGCGATGGCGTTTTTTTCGCCACCTTGGGCCCGCGCGCGGAATTCACGTCGCGCGCGCAATTCGCAATGAACTTGTTGGCAGTGGGCGGTGTTGCATCGATCGGCGCGGAAACAGAACACCCTGCCTGCGACGCCATGATCGTGGCGTTCACCGCTAGCGACGCGCGTGTCGCTCTCGTAGCCGGCGCCGACACGCTCTACGCCACGGAAGCGGAGGTCGCCGCGCGCGCATTGAAGGCTGCGGGCGCAATCTGGGTGGTGCTCGCCGGCAAGCCAGGCGAACGGGAAGCGGAATTGCGCGACGCTGGCATCGACCAGTTCATCTTCACTGGTGTTGACGTGCTACAGGAACTTGAAACGCTTCACGCCGCGCTTGGCGTGACATCATGAACGCGCCGCCTCTTGGACCGCCGGCGTCCCCGCCGGCGAGACCCCGGCGGTCCAAGATTGCAGCGCTTATGATCGCCATCTTGGCAGCGTTGGGCGCGCTAATTGTCATCGCGCTTGAATTTTGGACGCCAGGGACCGCGCGCTTCGTGCAAGGCGTCGATGTTTCTCATCACCAAGGCGCAATCGACTGGCGCGCGCTGGAGGGCGACAACATCGCTTTCGTCTACATCAAGGCCACAGAAGGCGCCGACCATTTGGATACGCGCTTCACACAGAACTGGGAGCAGGCCGGCGCAGTGGGGCTGTATCGCGGCGCCTATCATTTTTTCACGCTGTGTCAGCCGGGCGAAAGGCAAGCGGCGAATTTCATCGCACTCGTGCCGCGCACAGACGGATCGCTGCCGCATGCGCTCGACATGGAGCATATGGGGCCCTGCCAAGAGGGGCCGACGATAAGCGATATCGTCGGCGAAATGCGCACATGGCTTGATCTTGTGGAAGCGCACTATGGCGCGCGACCTCTGATTTACACCACGCGCGAATTTCACGACATTTATCTGCGCAACGTGACCGGAGAACGGTTCTGGATTCGCTCGTTGTTCGTGCGGCCGAATTTCCGCAAGCGGGAATGGGTGATCTGGCAGCACCATAACAACGCACGCCGCCGCGGCGTTTCAGGCCCGGTTGACCTGAATGCGTTTCGTGGTGATGCTGACGCGCTAGCGACCCTGGCTCATCAAGTCGTCTGGATTCGAGGACCCTGCCCAACATTAGACTTGCAAGCTACATGCCTAGTCCCGCAGGACCCGAAATGACCCTCCCGGATTTTTCCAAGCTCGCGCTGGATCTACACGTCGCCACATCGCCGCCGCCCACAAGCGAACCCTGGCTCACCCCCGAGGGCATCGTCGTGAAGCGCGCGTATTCGAGCGCCGATCGCGCGGGGCTCGATTTTGTCGATTCCTATCCCGGTTTGCCGCCGTTCGGGCGCGGGCCCTATCCTACGATGTACGTGCAGCAGCCATGGACCATCCGCCAATATGCGGGCTTCTCGACGGCCGAAGATTCCAACGCATTCTACCGGCGCA
The DNA here is from genome assembly GCA_040080225.1 of Terricaulis sp. Taxonomy (GTDB): domain Bacteria; phylum Pseudomonadota; class Alphaproteobacteria; order Caulobacterales; family Aquidulcibacteraceae; genus Vitreimonas. The sequence goes on along the minus strand of JBEBIU010000107.1, from coordinate 2,668 downwards.
ATCTGGCCGCGGGTCAGAAGGGCCTCTCCATCGCCTTCGATCTCGCCACCCACCGCGGCTACGACAGCGATCACCCACGCGTGGTCGGCGATGTCGGCATGGCGGGCGTCGCCATCGATAGCATCTACGACATGCGCACTTTGTTTGATGGCATCCCGCTCGACCAGATGAGCGTGTCGATGACCATGAACGGCGCGGTGCTGCCGATCATGGCGCTCTATATCGTGGCTGGCGAAGAGCAAGGCGTGCCCCATTCCAAACTCTCGGGCACGATCCAAAACGACATCCTCAAAGAATTCATGGTGCGCAACACCTTCATTTATCCGCCCAAACCCTCGATGCGGATCGTGTCGGATATCTTCGCCTACACCGCGCGCGAGATGCCGAAGTTCAACTCCATCTCGATCAGCGGCTATCACATGCAGGAAGCCGGCGCGACGGCGGACCTGGAGCTTGGCTACACGCTTGCCGACGGCGTCGAATATGTTCGCGCGGGAATTGCTTCCGGTCTCGATATCGATGCGTTCGCGCCGCGGCTCTCGTTCTTCTGGGCCATCGGCATGAACCCATTCATGGAGATCGCTAAACTGCGCGCGGCGCGCCTGCTCTGGACCAAACTGATGCGCACGTTCGGCCCGAAGGACGACAAGTCCCTCGCACTGCGCACCCACTGCCAAACCTCCGGCTGGAGCCTCACCGCGCAAGACGTGTACAACAACGCGGTGCGCACTTGCATCGAAGCGCTTGCGGCGGCCTATGGCGGCACGCAATCGCTGCACACCAATTCGCTTGACGAAGCGTTGGCGTTGCCGACCGACTTCTCCGCGCGCATCGCGCGCAACACGCAAATTCTCTTGCAGACAGAAGTGGGAATCACCCGCCCCGCCGACCCGTGGGGCGGCTCGTACTATGTCGAGCGCCTCACCGCCGACCTCGCCGCGAGAGCGTGGGCGCATATCGAGGAAGTGGAGAACCTTGGCGGCATGTCGGAGGCGATCGGCCAGGGTTTGCCAAAAGCGCGCATCGAGGAAGCCGCCGCCCGCACGCAGGCGCGGATCGATACGGGGCATCAGGTCATCGTCGGCGTCAACAAGTACAAACTGGATGAAAAAGAAGACGTGCCGGTGCTCAAGGTCGACAACGCCAAGGTGCGCGCGATGCAGCTGGAGAAGCTGGCGCGGCTGAGAGCGGAGCGCAAGCAGGCGGAAGTGGACGCGACGTTGCAAGCGTTGACGAACGCGGCCGCTTCGTGGACCGTCGGCGCGGCGCTTGGCGTCGCGCTTCGACAAGCTCAGCGTGACGCCTCTCTGCGTCTGCCTGAGCCTGTCGATGGCCGCACCGTGACTACGGGGACGCCTGCGGCCCACATGCACCCCAACCTCCTCGAACTCGCCGTCAACGCCGCGCGCGCGAAGGCGACCGTGGGTGAAATGTCTGAAGCGCTGGAGCGCGCCTTCAACCGCCACCAGCCGCCGATCCGTCTTGTCACCGGCGTATTTGCAAAAGAGGCCGGCAATGATGTCGCAATGGAGCGCGCGCGCCAGAGCGTCGCCGCGTTCGCCGAAGCCGAAGGCAAGCCGCCGCGCATCCTGGTGGCCAAGATGGGCCAGGACGGGCACGATCGCGGGCAGAAAGTGATCGCCAGCGCGTTTTCGGATTTGGGCTTCGAGGTCGAAATTGGGCCGCTGTTTGCGACGCCGGACGAAGTGGCGGCGCAGGCGATTGCTTCCGGCGTGCACATCGTCGGCGTGTCCTCGCTCGCCGCGGGACACTTAACGCTTACGCCAGCACTGCACGCCGCGCTTCAAGCGCAAGGCGGCGGCAATATCATGATCGTCGTCGGGGGCGTCATTCCGCCGGAAGATGTGCCGACGCTGAAAGACATGGGCGCGGCGGCGGTCTATCCGCCCGGCGGCGCGATCGCCGATATTGCGCGCGATTTACTCGACGCTCTGAACGCAAAGCTGGGATACAGGCAGCGCGAGGCCAATTAGCGCGCCCATGTCTTTGGCGCGGCCTGGATCAGGTCTCGCCGAACAGACTGTCCAGCAGGCTGTTCCCTAGCCAGAATAAAGTTCTCTCTTTGTTCTTGACACCATTCCCCACTCCGCTACGTACTCCCAACTGAGGGAGAGATATCATGATCGGATACGTCACCATCGGTTCGAAGGACATCGACGCGAGTTGCGCGTTTTATGACGCGGCGTTCGCACCACTTGGCTACGCGCGCACGTTCAATGAGGGCGGCTGGGCTGGGTACGGCCCGGGCGGCAAGAAGGAAGGTCTCGAATTCTACATCGTGTCGGCGACCGCCAACGGCGAGCCTGCGACCTTCGGCAACGGCTCGATGCTGGCGCTCAAAGCGCCCTCGCGCGCGGCGGTGGAAGCATTTCATGCGGCAGCACTCGCCAATGGCGGCAAGGATGAAGGCGGCCCCGGCGTGCGCGGCGAGTACGATCCGCCCTTTTATGGCGCGTATGTCCGCGACCCCACCGGCAACAAGTTCGCGGCTTATTTCAAAGGCTGAGTCCTTGCGCGGCGCGCGCGCGGCGGCTTGAGTGCGGGCGATGATTTCGCCGCTGCCCCTATCCGCGCGCGTACGGCTGCTTGCATTGCACCCCGTGGCTTGGCTGGTCGCGGCGTCGTTTGCGCTCGCACTGATCTACGC
>JBEBIU010000106.1:0-9640 GCA_040080225.1 Terricaulis sp. | reverse complement strand
AGCTACTATGCAGCGCAGGAACCAAGAGCTATGGCAGCGTGACTTAAACCCGGATGCCTCCGAGATTCCCGGCGCGGTTCATTGTACCAAGCTCAGCTGGTTGAAGCGGGCGGAAAACGCCGCGCCGGAACACCGGTTCTAGAGGCCGCATGGTGGAAACAAATTGAGCCGACGACCGCCATTGCGAGCATGGTCGCACAGTTCGGGCCGCCCTATAGCGTGGCAGCAGAAGCCTTGCAGAAGGTGAAGCGTTCTGCGGACGAGCTTAACCAGTGAAACGCCAGATCGCGCTATTTATCGCTTTAAGTGCCGCCTTAGCTTGGGCTGCCTTAAATGCAGGCAAGCTAGACGCGTGGATAGCTGACGCGGCGTTGGCCTTTCCTGAGATCGGAGTCGTCAACCAGGTAGCTTTTGTTTTGGGGTTCGCCTCATTGTTCGGCTTACCAACCTTTGCTTCAATTGCGCTGAGCCGCGCAGAAGAAACTCGAATTCTTAAAGAGACAAGCGGAGCAATCGCCTCTGCCGAAAGAATGAGAGAGGAGATCAAGATCGTTGGGGAGCGCTTCGTTGACCAGCAGAAGCGCTACTTCACAAATGCCGCTATTGTTGGAGCTATCCCAGACATGCTCGAGGTCAAGGTGTCTAGAACATTCGTTCCGTCGCAAGGGGCTACCAAGGCACCGGCCAACAACGTGAACTCAATACTTTCCGACTTTGGAGCTTTGAGCCGCGAGTACGCTAAGCGGCTGCTGGAACGAACGGATGCGGCAGAAAGAATCAAATTCCTAGGCGATCTTGTTGAGTTGGCTGCTATTCTGGCTCCCGACGCAAACCAGGATAGCGAGTTGGAAGCTGCGGTTAAAAAACTGCGGGCTAGAAAGTGACTGGCTTGTTTGGGCCAATCATCGCCGACCCGACACATTCTTACCAATGGCTGCCGTTGAGCGCATTCCAGAAATTCAACCAAGCCCGCCCTTTCATCGGGACCGACCCCGGAAACTTGGAAGGCCGCCGAAAAATGTATCGGCGCACTCAACATCTATCAGCGTCTTGGCGCCCAGCTTCGACGCCTTGAGCGCGCCCGTCCCCAAAAGCTCATAGAGCTTCGTGCGGCCGATCCCGTAGCGGTGCAGCGCTTCCTTGACTGGCATCGTCATGCGCTGGCCTTTCGGCGCGGACGAACGGCGTTCCAAGCTTTGCACGGCGAAGAGATCGAGCTGGCCTTGTGCCGCGTGTTTCGCCGCCGCGTTTCGTTGTGACTTCGCGTGCCCCATATCGAGCTTCCCGCCAAAGTGCGCCGCTCACGCCATCATGGACGCCAGCCAAGAAAATTGAACATGCGGCCACAAGCGCGGCAATCGCGTTCAGCCCAGACACGAAAGCACGGTGCGACGCTGTCCATGCGCGCGCGGCGGCCCCAAAGCGATTGAGCCGTGATCTGATAGACGGAGATCAACGGCAAAAGAGAAGGCGCGGTGTAAGGCTAGATAAAGGGCGACTCACACCCTGCGCGAAGTCGCTCATTGCGCGTCGTTTTTTCCACCGTGCACCGTGCCACCGCACCGTACTGCACACGGTGCGGTGCGGTTGCGCTGTTTGGCGAGGAAGAGTGATCCTCACAAGCCTCACGCGCGAGCGCGCATGTTCTCGTACAGAGCGAAATGACAACTGACGCGCTCTGGGGGGCGCTCTATTCGTCGTCGCTGAAGTAGTCCTCGTCTATCTTCTTGATCTCGACGCGTTCTTCCACGCGCACGCCGACGCCAAATTGTAGCAATCGCGCAGCCAGATGCTCGCCGTCGATCAGCACAATTCTCTTCGTCAGCTTTTCGGCTTGCTCGCGCGCGTCGCGTGTAAAGCTGGATGTCGTGATGAAGACGCCCTTTGCCGCCTTCATTGCATCTAAGCTGCCGAAGAAATTACGGATATCAGCGGGTGTCACAGGCTTGTCAGTATAACGCTTCGCTTGGACATACACGCGGTCAAGTCCAAGGGCGTCCTGGTCGATGACGCCATCAACGCCGCCGTCTCCGGCACCGCCGAGGCGAGCGCTCCGCCCGTGAGTGCCGCCATATCCCATGGCGACCAACAGATCGACAACCACGCCTTCAAAGAACGCCGGAGGCTGAGCGAGAACGCGTGCGAGCAGGTCTGCACGAAGAGCCGCCTCAATCTCTTGGTGTGCTTGGCGCAGACGCTCATCCGGCGTGGCGGCTTGGGGCGCGGGTTCAGCATTCAGCTGTGAGGCGCGGTCACCGTCGCCGGAGCCTGCGCGGAACCGCTCCAGTTCAGGGAAGCGCGAGAGATATTTTAGGTCGACACGCGCTGGGTGCTCCGCGAGCACATCCTGGCCCCGTTGCGTGATCCGGGCGAAGCCACGCCTTGGCCGCTCCAGCAAGCCGCACTTTGCCAGATAGGTGATTGCCCAATGCACGCGGTTTGCGATGGTCGGCTGGCGGCCGGAGGGCAGAAGCTCTGCGCGCTCCGCCTCCGTGAGGCCGAACCGATCCGACATCGCCGCGATCAGAGACGATCCGGCATGGTCTTGACCGTCAACGGCCACCTCCAAGACGGGCAGCATGAGAGATTGGAAGTCGGGGATGGGCATGGCGAGTACTCATTGCGGCTGAAAAGATGTTCCGCAAAGAAACCTACGTGTCCGCCCTTAGCCGCCGTCATTCGCCCTCGACCGGCCCTAAGGGCAGTGCTGACTTTTCGAGGCCCGACCGGACACGTGAAAGGGGAAGATTTGGGGGAAACGCCTTGGACTGGCGGAGACAAATTCGCTCTTTATCCTGTAATTTCAAAACATTAGCTGAATGGCGCTGGCGGACAGAGAGGGATTCGAACCCTCGTTAGGCTTTCACCTAAACACGCTTTCCAAGCGTGCGCCTTCAGCCACTCGGCCACCTGTCCAGCGCGGGGTCTTATGGCGGCGCGCGCCGGCGCTGGCAATCGGGGAGCGTCTGCAACTTTGCCCTCGCCCACAGCGTAGAAACAGGTCTACGCGCGCCCTAGATTAGCGCGGAAGGAGTTTCCATGGCCAAGCTCGCCGCTCTGCCCACCCCTGCGCAAGCGCTGCCGGGTCGGACCCAACCGATCCCCACCGCGCGCGTCCACTATGTAAACGGCAATGCGCTCTACCCGCCCTTCCCGCCTGGGTTGGAGGAAGCGGTGTTCGGGCTTGGCTGCTTCTGGGGCGCAGAACGGAAGTTCTGGCAGAGCCCCGGCGTTTGGAGCACGGCAGTGGGATATGCCGGCGGGATCACCCCGAACCCGACTTACGAGGAAGTCTGCACGGGCGGCACCGGGCACACGGAAGTGGTGCGCGTGATCTTCGACCCGGCGCTCGTCAGCTACGACGCGCTGCTCAAGCTCTTCTTCGAGAACCACGATCCGACCCAAGGCATGCGCCAGGGCGGCGACATCGGCACGCAATATCGCTCGGCGATTCATGTGACTTCACCAGCGCAAAAGAGCGCCGCTGAATCCGCGCTGGGCGCCTACGATGCGAAACTGCGCGCGGCGGGCTTTGGCGCGATCACTACCGAAATCCGTGACGCGCCGGGATTCTACTACGCCGAGGATTATCACCAGCAATATCTGGCGAAGAATCCAGGCGGCTATTGCGGCATCGGGGGGACCGGCGTGAGCTGCGCGATCGACTTGGCGACAAGCTAGCCCGGCCAGCGAAGGCCCACACGGCGGCGTTGTTGCAGCGTTTGCTCGGCGCGTTGCAGCGCGCGCAGCGCTACTTCGGCTTGCTGCAGTGAATCTGTCGAGCGCAGCGCATCCATGGCCAGACGCAGGCGCGCCGCGCCTTCCTCCAGCTTGTCGCGCGCGCCTTCGCGTTCGCCCAGAGCGGTGAGCGCGCGGCCGATTTCCTGCTGCGCCGCGCCCCAGGAAGCGGGGTCGGTGGTGCGATCGACCTTCTCCAGATAGAGCTGGCGCGCATCCAGCGCTTTCTGCAGCCATTTGATATGACCGCCGCGCTCGCCGAGGCTAAGAGCGCCGGACGCAAAATCCGAGAGGATATCGAGCTGCAAGCCCTCGCTGAGATCGTTCGGGCGCGCATCCACCATTTTGTCGAGCGCCTCAACAATTGGTTGCAGGCGTTCGGGCTTATAATCCTGCGGGCGGTGCAGCACCGGACGCGCCTTGCGCGCCAGCGCGAAGGCGAGCGCGCGCTGCACCAATTCGTCGGGGCGACCTGTTTTCCAAGTCATTTGCATGTCGAGCACTTCGTTGGTGCGTCCATACGCGGGCAACGTGGTGATGCGCAGGTCCAGACGCCCCATCCAATTGCGCTTGCCCCATACGATGACATCAGCGGCGGAGCGCTCAAGCGCTTCGGACGCTTCCGCGGCGACGCGGCGACGCGGCTCAGGGTGCGCGTTCGGCGCCAGCGTTTTCAGCTGCAGCGGGAAGACATCGACCTGGACGTCGTTTTCGAACGAGAACAATCCGAAATTGTCCTCGATCGCTTCCTTCATTTCCTGACGCATCAGGCCGCCGCCGCCCTCGATCTCGCAGATCAGCACCAACGCCCGGTGGTCCTTGGTACGGCGCAGCGCTTGCGCGCGCAGCGCCACGCGCGCGGCGCGGCTGGCTTTGCCCATGCCGGCGAGCATCCAGAACGCGCTGATCAGCAGCGCCGCCACGCCCATGGACATGAACAGCATAAATACGTTCGGCGATTGCACGAACGCCTCCTGGAACTCGCGCGGCATCAGCCGCATGAGCCTGGAAGCCCAATCCGGCGCGCCGTCCGCAACTGCTATGAGCGCAATAATGTCCATTCAGCCGTCCATGGCCAATGCCAAGAGAAAATCTGTAGCACCGCCCTCCCGCACCGCACAACGGCCTAAGGCGCCAGGCGTTCCGTTTTGTTCCGAGCAAGGCGTTCCTCGCGAACCGCTCGTCGTCGCGGAATTCGGGCAATCCGCAGGCGATCCCGGCATTCCACCTTGCAGCCCAGCTGGCACAGCGGGCAAACTCCGCCCCAAACGCGCCGGCGGACGGCGCTTCCTTGGGAGCAAAAAATGAAAACCCGCGTCATCGCCGCCTGCCTGCTTGCCACCACCGCACTCACCGCCTGCGCCACCGCGCCCGCCGCTGACTCGGCCCGCGCAGAGGCGACTTCGCCCGCCTACGCCGCCGCGCAGGCCGATGTCGCCAGCCTGGGCGCGCAGGCCAACGAGAACATCCTACTGAAGCCATGGAGCGGCCCTCATGACGGCGTGCCGCCCTGGGATCGCGCCGACGCCGCTTTGGTGCCGGCCGCACTCGAACTCGGCATCGCGCTGCAGGAAGCCGAGGTGCAGGTCATTGCCAACAACCCAGCGGCGCCTACCTTCGAGAACACCATGGCGGCGTTGCAAAGCGCCGGCCGCCACCTCGATCGCGCGACGACGATTTTTGGAGTGATGACCGACAACATCAGCAACGAAGCGATCCAAAACATTGAAGCGGAATGGTCGCCCAAGCTGACCGCCGCCGGCAACGCCATCACTTTCAACCGCGCCCTCTTCGCTCGCATCGATGCGCTCCACCAGCAACGCACGGGCCTTGGCCTCAGCGCCGAGCAATTGCGCCTGCTTGAGCGCACGCACGCCCAGTTCGTGCGCGCCGGCGCTGCGGCGACGCCCGAACAGCAAGCGCGCTTAGGCGCCATCAACGAGGAGCTCTCCAGCAAATTCGCCGATTTCGGCCGGCGCCTGCTGGCGGACGAAAACACCGCGATCTTCATTACTCGCCGCGCCGACCTGGCCGGTCTGCCCCCTAACATCGTCAGCGCACTGGCCGCGGCGGCTTCAGAGCGGGGGCACGCTGGGCAATGGGCGGTCGTCAACACCCGCTCCAGCGTCGATCCGTTCCTCACTTTCTCCTCCAACCGGGGGCTGCGCCAACAAATCTGGCGCGCGTTCAAAAACCGCGGCGACAATGGCGATTCCAACGACACCAACGCCGTGATCGCCGAGATCATGACCCTGCGCGCCGAGCGCGCCCAAATACTAGGCTTCGCCAACCACGCCCAATATCGAATGGCCGACACCATGGCCCTCGATCCCGCTCGCGCCCAAGATTTGATGATGCGGGTCTGGCGCCCGGCGGTGGCGCGCGTGCAGGAAGAGGTGCGCGACATGCAAGCCATCGCCAATCGCCAACGCGCGCACATCACAATCGAGCCGTGGGACTATAATTATTACGCCGAACAGGTGCGCCGCGACCGCTACAATCTCGATCAGAACGAGCTGCGCCCCTATTTCGAGCTCAACAACATGATCAACGCCTCGTTCTATATGGCGAACCAATTGTACGGGCTCTCATTCCGTGAAATCACCGGGACGGTGCCTGTGTTCGAGCCCAACGTACGGGTGTGGGAAGTTACCGACGGCGACGGATCTTACGTCGGCCTGTTCTACGGCGATTATTTCGCGCGCGCCGGCAAGCGTTCCGGCGCATGGATGAACACCTACCAATCGCACGAGACTTTCACGGGCCGCACGGTCACGCCAATCGCCTCCAACAACAACAATTTCGTCCGCGGCGCAGAGGGCGAGCCGGTGCTGATCTCGCTCGACGACGCACAGACCCTGTTTCACGAATTCGGACACGCCATCCACTATCTCGTATCGACCGTCAACTATCCGGGCCTCGGCAATACGCCGCGCGATTATGTGGAATATCCGAGCCAGGTCCACGAACATTGGGTGCTAACGCGCCCGATCCTCGATCAGTTCGCGCGCCATTATCAAACCGGTCGGCCGATGCCCCAAGCCCTGGTCGATCGCGTCAACAACGCCGCCACCTTCAACCAAGGCTACGGCACCGTGGAATATCTCTCCTCAGCGCTGGTCGATATGGCGATGCACAATCGCGCCGCGCCGGTCGCCGATCCCGACGCCTTCGAGCGTGAGACCCTGGCCTCGCTCGGCATGCCGCGCGAGATCGCCATGCGACATCGCCTGCCGCAGTTTGGCCATCTGTTCTCCAGCGACGCCTATTCGGCGGGCTATTATTCGTATCTGTGGTCGGAGGTGATGGACGCTGACACCTGGGAAATGTTCACCGCCACTGGCAACGTATTCGATCCAACGGTCGCGGCAGGAATGCGCAACATCATCCTGGCGCCCGGCAACACCACCGATCGCGCCGAAGCCTACCGCCAGTTCCGCGGCCGCGACCCGGACGTAAACGCGCTCCTGCGCGTACGCGGCTTCCCGACCGGGGAAGGCGCTGGGACGCAATAGCGGAACAAGAAAAAACGCCGACGGAGCGCCGGCTTGCGGCCGGCAGCTATGAACAATTCCCGCCCGGACACGCGGCACGCGTGATCCAGGTCCCTTGTTTGCGGCAAGCACAGACCGTCCGCGTGCGCACAGGCCAAGGATCCCGGCTCGCCGCTGGACGGCGTCCGGAAAGCGAGGGGGTTTTCCGCACAGCGGAATCGCCGCCGTGCTTTGCCTCTGGCAATTGGTACAAGTGCGTTTCCGGTCTATCGAATAACAACAAGGGCCGGGAAGATGCCGGCGCTCCGTAAGTGCGTCGAAAACTCCGCGGCGGCGCTACAAATACGGGTAACAATCTTCGCGCTTCAGCTCGATTTTGAAATGCAGCGCCAAGGCGGCGATGGCGGGGGCGTGCTCTGCGTAGGGATCGGAATTGCGCACGCCGACGATAACGCATTTGAACCCGCGCAACCGCCGCCCGCCCGGCGGCAGCATGGCGGTAGTCAATCCCGCGCCGTCATCAGCGCGCAAAGTCAGGAATATCGGCATGGTCCGCGCAACGTGGTCCTTGAGGCCGATTTCCTGCTCGAACGATGCAACTCCTGGCGGCGCCTGGTATTGATCTCGCGCGTCCACTTCGTAGCTGCAGAAATATCTATCCACGGCGTGGCGCATCAGAGCCGCTTCGGCTTCCGCCTCGGCCACGGTTTCAATCCTGAACCAAGTCGCGCCTCCGGGGGCGTCACACACATATCGCATGCGCTCAGTGTAACATCAGCGCCGCCAAGCTTGTGTGAGAAGTGCATATCCCGCTGCTTGCGATCGCCGCACTGTTGTCCGCGGGGCACGCGTTTGCTTAGCAGGGAACGTCCACAATGACGTAGCGGCGCGCGTAGCGGTCCCACTGGCGCTCCTGGCGCGTGCATTGCTGAGCAGCGGGGCCATCATCATAGCCAGGTTCATAGGCGCCCTGATCGTAACCGCCATAGCGGCGCGGCGGCTCGCAGCGCTGATAATTGTCATAGCAACGCGCTTGCGGCTCGCGCCGATCGCTCGATGCGGCGCCGATCGCCAAGCCTAGCACCAGGCCAATGACGCCTGCGGCCACCGCGTCGCCGTGGTCGTCGCGATCGCGCCGGTAACGGCGATGATGGCGGTCGTATCCACGATAATCGCGGTAATCATGACCACCGTAATATTCACCGTGCCGATCGCCGCGGTGATCATCACGATAGCCGCGACGATCCTGCGCCAGCGCGGCGTCCGGCGCGATGGCCGCTAACGCCAAGGCTGCGGCTGCGACGACGGAAATCAGTTTGCGCTTCATGAATGTTACTCCACCGCCACCCTGGCGGCAGGCGGCTGAACCCAGCCTGAACGCTTAACACCGGGGAGACTTCGCTGGGTAGAACCCCATGAATCCCAGACCAAGTCGCTGAAATTACGGAAGATCACGGGCGCCAATCCGACCGAGTCCAGGGTCGGTTAGACTTTGCCCATGAGCGAGCAATCCACCAATCTTCAATTGCCCTTCCTGCAGGCCGGCCAGGCGCAGAAGCATGTCTCCGTCAACGAGAGCCTGCTCTTGTTCGACGCGTTGGTGCAAATGGCGGTCGCGTCGGCGACCACGAGTGCGCAGCCTGCCTCTCCCGCCGACGGTTCGGTCTACATTCTTCCGGCGGGAAAAACGGGCGCTGATTGGGGGCCTATGGCAAACAACGCGCTCGCCTATTATCGCGACGGCGCCTGGACCGCGATCACCCCGCGCGAAGGCTTCGCCGCCTGGTGTAAGGACAGCGACAAGTTCGTGGTTTTCAATGGGACAGCCTGGAGCGACGGCGTGACCGGCGCACCGGGAGCGTTCGTGTTCAGCGGCGATATATCGCCCGCCCAGATCAACACCGACCAGCACGACTACAACCCCGCCGGACTACCGGGCGCCTCTGTCGTACGATTTTCCAGCGATGCGAGGCGCGCGATAACGGGCGTCCAGGGCGGTACAGACGGGCGCGTCCTCTTCCTCGTCAATGTGGGCGCTAACCCGATTACGCTCGCCAACGCCTCGACAGCATCGAGCGCGGCAAACCGGTTCGCCATGCTGAGCGACCTCGAACTCTCCGCCGGAGCGACGGCGAAGCTGCTCTATGACGCCACCACGCAACGTTGGCGGCTCATTTCGCAAGCGACGCCTAGGTGTGTCATCGACGAATTCACAAGCTCCGGAACCTGGACCAAGCGCGCTGGCGCGGTGTGTATCGACGTCACCTGTATTAGCGGCGGCGGAGGGGGAGGCGGAGGCGCTCGAACCGCCAGCGGCAACGCCTCATCCGGCGGCGGTGGCGCAACCAGCCCGTCCCAGCATGTCGGAAGGCCCTTCGGCGAATGACGAGGAGATGCGAAGGGCGGCC